>JACZST010000019.1 GCA_022574065.1 Acidobacteriota bacterium | reverse complement strand
GTGCTTGAACGCCGCCCACGCTCCGGTGAAGAACTGCGAACCGGACCATGCCATCACCGCCAGCGTCGCCAGCGCCATGGCGCCCCAGATGAGGTTGAGCTCGGTCGAACCCTTCTCCGGAATGCCTGGGAATAGCTCTGGATACGAAAAATACATCACCGGTATCGCCACCACCGCGGCGAACCAGAACTTCCTCATCAGGGTCCGATACAGACGCTCGCGCCCCGCCTGTTCCTCATCGCCATCGGAATCGGCATCGACGGGCCGGGCGTGGTACCCGGCGGCGTCGACGGCGGCAACGAGGTCGGCGGTGCGTGCGGCGCCGGGCACGACGTCCACGGTGGCCTCTTCGGTGGCGAAGTTGACCCGCGCCTCGAGCACACCGGGCACGTCGCCGAGGGCTCTCTCGATGGTCGCCACGCAGGACGCACAGGTCATGCCCTCGACCGCCAGCTGCACCGTCTCCGACCCGCCGGTGGCCACGGCGACGACCACCGGGGCGGATGGGGAGGCGGGCTCGTCGTCTCCTTCTGCGGGTTCCTGCCTACTCATCGTTTCGCCCCCGGCAGACTCCCCCTCGAACCGGGACGGTTCGGCCAGGAACGCGTCATGGCAGTGCCCCGAGCAGAACCCGTACTCCGGGTAACCCTCTACGGTGAGGGCTCCGTCGCCAACCGTCATTCCGCATACCGGATCTCGCATCATCACTTCCTTCCCTCGAATGTTCTTTGGTTCTCGGTGGGGCCTTCAGGCCGCCGCGCCGAGCGCCTCCACTACCCGCTCCAGGCTCGCCCTGGCTTCGTTGGCGATCGGCTCCAGCCCCTGGTTCCCGGTGAGCTCGACCATCGTCGACGGATCGAGGGCGGCGACGACAGTCCCTTCGTCGCTCTCATAGAGCACGACGTTGCACGGCAGCAGCAGGCCAACATCCGCTTCTGCTTCGAGCGCCTGGGCGGCAAGCTTCGGGTTGCATGCACCGAGGATGAGATAGGGGCCCCGCTCCACGCCCAGCTTGACGCGCAGCGTCTCGGCGACGTCGATCTCGGTGAGTATCCCGAATCCTTCGGCGGCGAGCGCCTCTCGAACCATCGTCTCAGCCGCTGCCATCGGCAGCGGGGTAAGGGTTTTCAACCCGTAACGCGTCGTGTCCATGTGCAGTTCTCCGTGGGTGGTCTTGTGCTCTAAGTCACAAGCTACACCTTCCATCCGAATGGAATGTCAAGGGGGTTATGATGGATTTATGAAAATTGGAGAGCTTGCCCAAGAGATCGGTGTCAACACCAAGACCATCCGTTACTACGAGGACATCGGGGTCCTGCCCCCACCCGATCGCGCCCCCAACGGTTACCGCGACTACGGCGGTGAAGCCGTCGGCCGGCTCCGTTTCGTTCGCGACGCCCAGGCCACCGGCCTCACCCTCACCGAAATCGCTTCGATCCTGGATCTCCGCGGCCAAGGGGAGGCAACCTGCCACCACGTGCTCGACCTCCTCGATCAGCATCTCGAGGATCTCGACGGGCACATCGAGACCCTCCACCGCACCCACGATGAGCTCCTTGCCCTCACCGAACGTGCCAAGAGGCTCGATCCCGCCGACTGCACCGATCCCAACCGCTGCCAGACCATTGAGGCTGGAGCCCACATCGGCGCACCCTCAGGGGCACGCGCCCGCCACGTTCACTCGAAACCACACCACCACTGATAACGATCCGGTGCGGTCACCACCGCGAGTGGTCTATGCGGCAGCTACGACAGGCCCCGGGGAGGGCGACGTGTACGAACGGGTCCACCGTAGGTCGCCGTCAGGAGCTCGTCGACAAGATCGTCGACCCCGCCGGCGGCGACGGAGGCCTCTAAGCAATCGCGCAGATAACGCTCCAACAGGTCACGGCGCACAACATCGAGCGCCCCCTGCACCGCCGAAAGCTGATGCAGCACATCAGCGCAGGAACGGTCGCTTTCTACCATTCGCGTTACTGCCTCCAGATGACCCAGCGCCGTTCGGAGCCGATGCACCACGTCAAACACGCCAACCCGCTCCGAAACCGACACCCGGCCTCACAACAAACTCCAGTCGCGGCTTCGGTCTCGTCTACGTTCTGCGCTCACCAACGACACCGCCAACATCACCCCTACTGGTGCGATGACGTAAGGCCCGGTCCGAGGCCACACCAGCGTGGCGTACAGCATCCCGCCTACCAGATCGGCGGCGGTCGCCAGGCCATAGCACACCGACGGTTCAGAGAGCCACAAATCATGCGATTGCCCTCGCATCGCGGTTCTCCGGATCTCCTCCCGGTGCTGCCTCGGCTCTGATGAGTTGTAGCCAAGTCTCGTACGTCTCGACATTCGCCTTGAGTCGAAGAGCTGTGTCACACGTGCCGTGATCGCACTTGACCTGTCCATCCTGGGCCGCGAAGTCGTACATGCACGTATCGCACGTAACCTCAAGCTCCCTCGGTAGCCCTGGGCAGTCATAGAAACTGCAAGGCTTTGCACCAGGGGCGGTTGCCTTTTCGGGCGTGCAACCGGGGCAGTTAGGACGGAACCTACGAACAATCTCGGGCAATGTCTCCAAGTCGGCCATGACGAACCTCTACCAGTCTGTTAACCACTCTCCCACGATTCGTCCCTGCGTTGCTAGGGCCCAAAGGCCCATTCCCAGCGAGGCGCCTCGAGACCGCCTTCGAGAACCTCAGCCTCGTCGAGCCTTCAGGAAGGCTCCGAAGAACAAGAAGAACCCGAACAACCAGAAGAACACTGGAAACTGGAACCCTACGAAGCCGAGGAACCCGAGAATCCACACTCGGCCCACTTGCTGATTTATTGATGCGTTACTCGTCGTCTTTCACCCCTGTGTGTCGGCTCTGAGAGTGCTCCGCCGTGGCCCAATCGAGGAGAGGCAAAGGTCACCATTGGGCGCTGCATTTGCCAGATGGTCGAGCCGCGGTGCGTGCACTGTGCCTTCATAGCCGTGGCTGCACTTTTGAATGATCACGGCGTCATGGATCATCGTCGCGCAGAGTTTCCCGCGATTCGTAGCGTTTGCCGCCTCCCCCAACAGTGGGTGAACCACTCGCATTCTGAATCGATCAGCGGAGGGACTTCCGGCCCTAGTCGTTGATGACAGCGTTAGGCAAAGTGGGCTGATGATCACTCGGATACGGACAGGCCGCGACCTTGGGAAGCGGCCTCCTTCGAGTCGCGGGAACGTACATATACACGCTGGGAGGAATTGACATGCAGGGGATAGCAGCCGGGCTGGCAGCTACCGGGTCGGTATTGGCCGATGGAGACGGTTGGGGTCACATGGGCGGCTGGGGTTGGGGGATGGCGATCTTCGGATGGCTGTTCATGACCATGGTTGTCGTGTTGGTCGCGTGGCTGATCTGGTCGACCACGCGCCGGGCTGAGCCTGGAGGGGGCACTGTCAGCAGAGCTGTCGAGTTGCTTGACCAGCGCTACGCCCGAGGGGAGCTCAACCGCGACCAGTACCTGGAACAGGCAGCCGACCTAGAGCGGTGAGACGACGCACACCCACGGCGGCACCGACCAGCAGCGACTCCGATCGCACGGTTCCACGATCGATGACAGCGTGAGAGAGCTCATGATCGCTGCGCCAGCCAATGACGTCAGGCTCGAATCTTGGGACAATCGCTGGATGGCGCTCGTGACGGATAGGTAGGTTTTGGACGTGACAACACCCAGGTTTCCAGGGATTCGGATCACCACGAATGGAAACCAGCTCGTCTCGTACCACACGGAAGCCAGGTTGACGCAGGGTGGCGTCTTCTACCCGATCACCCCCTCGACGGAAATGGGGGAGAGCTACCAACTCTCCTTTGCGGAGGGCAAGCTCGACGTGTTCGGGCATCCCAAGATCGCAATCGAGGCCGAGGGTGAGCATGCGGCCCAGGGTGGGGCGATCGCGTACTCGGTGGCGGGCCACAGGGTCGTCAACTTCACCTCGGGCCAGGGGATCGTTTACGGGATCGAGCAGTACTACCACGCGCCGGGCAAGCTTTCGACGATGGTGCTCGAGGTGGCTGCTCGCGCCCTCACCAAGCACGCCCTCAACGTCCACTGCGGCCACGACGACATCTACGCGGCGCTCGACACCGGCTGGATCATGCTGTTTGCGAAGGACTCACAGCAGGCGGCCGATCAGGCGCTGATCTTGCGGAGGGTCACTGAGCAGGCGCTCAACCCGGGTATCAACATCCAGGACGGCTTTCTCACTTCCCACCTCGAGCGAACGTTCTACCGGCACGAGTCGGACCTCATCCGCGAATTCCTCGGAGCTCCCGATGACATCATCGAATGTCCCACGGAGGCGCAACGCGCGCTGTTCGGTCCGACGCGGCGCAGGGTGCCCGTGATGATCGATCTCAAGAACCCCATGCTCCTGGGGCCCGTCCAGAACCAGGAGCACTACATGAACGGGGTGATCGCTCGTAGGAACAACTTCAGCGAGCCGATCCTGGGGATGCTCGAGAAGGCGTACGCAGACTTCGAGCGACTCACGGGAAGGGGGTACGGGCTCGTCAGCACGTATGCGATCGAAGACGCCGAGACGGTGTTCGTGACCCTGGGCTCTGCAGCGGAGAACATCGAGGCCGCAATCGATTACTTGCGCGCCGACGGCGAGTCCAAGGTCGGCTCTCTGCATGTCAACGTGCTTCGCCCCTTCCCCGAGGCCGCCATCGTCGAGGCGTTGGCAGGCCGCAAGCGCGTCATCGTCCTGGAACGCACCGACGAGCCGCTCTCAGGCGACAACCCGCTCACCCGCGAGATCCGGGCCGCGCTCAACAAGGCGCTCGAGGCTCACCGCGAAGGCTTCTCGAACGGGGTTCCCCCGCTATCCGCCGATCAGGTTCCCCTCATCCTCAGCGGCTCGTACGGTCTCGGCTCCAGAGACTTCCGGCCCGAGGGGATCATCGGGGCCTACGAGTACGCCACGGGGTTGATTTCCAGACAGGACGGCCGCGTCGTCGGCGAAGGCGAAACGTACTTCGTCGTTGGAATCGACCATCCGTACGCCGTCGTCTCCGACCGCACGCCTTCGTTGCTTCCCGAGCACGCCATTGCAGTGCGACTGCACTCGATCGGTGGCTGGGGGATGATCACGACGGGTAAGAACCTCGGCGAGGTGATCGGTTCGGTCGGTGAGGACCTTATCGCGGCCAGGGACGAGCAGGACGAGTTCGGCAGGCCCAAGCAGGTGCTCCATGTCAGCGCCAACCCTAAGTACGGCTCGGAGAAGAAGGGTGCGCCCACGGCGTATTTCCTGGTCGTCGCCCCGCGTCGAGTGCGCGTCAACTGTGACCTGCGCCATGTCGACGTCGTGTTGTGCTGTGACCCCAAGGCCTTTACCCACACCAACCCGCTCGCTGGCCTGAACGAGGGCGGGATCTTCGTCTGGGAGTCCGAGGAGCCTCCTGAGCGAGTGTGGGAGCGGATCCCCACGCAGTATCGCCAGGAGATCATCGACAAGAAGATCAGCATCTACACCCTGCCCGGTTTCCGGATCGCCCACGAAGCCACCTCCCGCGAAGACCTCCAGCTTCGTATGCAGGGCAATGCGTTTCTTGGCGCTTTCTTCCGGGTCTCGGGGTTTCTCGAGGACTACGACGTGTCCTTGACGCGGTTCCTTGAGATCGTCAACGCCCAGTACGAGAAGAAGTTCGGACGATTCGGCGAGGCCGTCGTCGAGTCGAACATGACGGTGATGACCAAGGGCTATGAACTGGTCCAGGAGGTCGCCCACGGCGATCCGGATGCTCCAGACACATCGAGCATGAGGACGCCTGCCCTCGCCGTGTGCGACTCGTGTTCCGTCGACGTCCCCACCAGAGCGCCGAGTTCGGCGCAGCAGGTGCGTATCCCGCTCTCTCAGATCCGGACGTTCGACGCCGAGTTCCGCGCAGGTCTGGGTTATGACCAGCCCGCCACGCCCCTTTCGGCGATCGGGATGATGGCGGCGTCGACGGGAAGGACGGCGAGCAAATACGTCGCACGGCGAGAGACGCCGATTTGGATTGCCGAGAACTGCACGGCGTGCATGGATTGCATCACAGCCTGTCCCGACACGGCGCTACCCAATACCGCTCAGGACATCACCACGATTCTCGGTACCGCGGCGCGCGCCTATATCGCAGACACCGAGCAAAGGGCGCGCGTGCTTGCAGCGTTGCCGCGGATTGAGACCGCGGTGCGAACGAAAATGGCTCAGGACATCGCAGAGAAGGGCGCTACGCCCTTCAAGGATCACCTCGCGGCAGTGGTGGCGACCCTCGAAGGCGTCGACGACGTAGCGAAGCGACAGTTCATGGCGCTTTTCGAGCGAGTGCCCTTCGCGTACACGAAGACTGCATCGGTGTTCCGGAGCCTCGAGCGCAAGGAGGAGGGCACGGGCGGGCTCTTCTCGATCATGGTCTCCGACCTGTGCAAGGGCTGTGGCGAGTGTGTCTTCGAGTGCCCGTACGAGGCCCTGGAGATGGCAACCGAGACCGAGGAACTCAACGCAGACCACGTCAGCGGGACCAACTTCCTCGACCTGCTGCCAGACACCCCAACCAAGTTCCTCGGACGGTTCGACCCCGAAGACCCGATCGCCTCCCACGTTGCCCAGCTCAAGAACCACCTGATGGTCAGGAGCAACTATGAGGCTCTCGTCGGCGGCGACGGAGCATGTGCGGGCTGTGGCGAGAAGAGCGTCCTCCATGCCGTGACGAGCCTCACCGAGGCCTACATGCGCCCGCTGTATCACAGCAAGGCGGAGCGTCTCGAGATGAAGGCCGCACAGCTCGAGGCCGAGGGTACGGAGAGGCTGCGTGCGATGCGGGCGCGCAGTGAGACGGACCACGGAGTTTTCCACCGTGCGGTTGCCCACCTCATCATGGGGCTGGGCGGGGAGTCCGACGAGGACACGAACGCCCGGATCGAGGCACATGGGGAGATCACAGACGCAGATCTGATCGAGGCGCTTGTGGTGACCATGCGCACAGACGCGTTCAACCACCGTGAACTCCAGGCCTTCGACGGGGCGCTCCCCAACGGCATGTCGGTCATGGCAATGGGGGCGCACACCGGATGCAACACCGTGTACGGCTCGACGCCTCCCAACAACCCCCACCCCTACCCTTGGATGAACTCCCTGTTCCAGGACGGGTCGACCGTCACGTGGCTGCTCGGCGAGAGCTTCATCATGGACCACGCCCGCCGCTCGGTCATCCCGGAGCGCCTCGCGGACAGGCTACTCGACGAGACGGCGGAGCCCCTGGCCGAGGTCGACTATTTCCTGTTGACCCACATGACGGACACCGCGATGACGGATCGCGAGATCAGGGAGTTGCCCAAGGCGTGGGCCATAGGCGGCGACGGCGGTATGGGGGATATCGGGTTCCAGAATGTATCCAAGGTGGTCCTCCAGAACCGCCCGAACGTCAAGCTGCTCATGCTCGACACCCAGGTGTACTCAAACACGGGTGGCCAGAACTCGGACTCCACGCCGATGCCCGGCGGTGGCGACATGAACCAGTTCGGCGTCGCTACTGAAGGCAAGCTCACCGAGAAGAAGGGCGTCGCCGAGGCGTTTCTCGGAGGGCACGGTTCCCCGTTCGTCGCCCAAGTGTCGATGGCGAACATCGCCCAGTTCTACAAGGCGATCCTCGATGCTCTCGACTATCGCGGCACCGCCTTCCTCCAGTCGTTCACGACGTGTCAGCCAGAGCACGGCGTTGCCGACCAGTTGGCAACCATTCAGGCGAACCGGGCTCGGGATTCCCGCAGCATGCCCCAATTCGTCTGGAATCCCTCAAAGGGCGAGACGTACCAGGAGACCTTGGACCTCGCAGGTAACCCGAACCGCAGTCGCGACTGGGCGCGTATCACCTCCAAGGCCACGCAGCGTGAGTACAACTACAGCGTGGCCCACTGGGCCGCAACGGAGGCGCGGTTCCGTAGGCACTTTCGGCCGGCGAAGGATCTCGAGGGCCTGATCCACCTCGACGACATGCTCGTGCTCGTCACCCAGGACGACGTCACCCAGCGTTACGTCCTGGATCCCGCGCACAGAGCGTACGTTCCCGATTTCGGGATCTACATCGAAACCGAGGACCTGAAGGGCAACGTGAGCCCCGTGAAGCTATCTCGCCAGATGGTGTTGTTCTGCATCGAGCGACGCAAGGCATGGCGCTTTCTCCAGAGTCGTGCCGGGATCGAGAACCCCGACTACGCGGCTCAGAAGGCGACCCTCGCCGTGATCGACGCCGATGACTTCGACGGAGGCCCCTTCCTCGAGTTTGCCCGCGACCGCTTCTCGCAGGAACTTGCCGTTCTCACTCAGAAGAGCTGACGAGCGTCGCCACAAACGGCTCCTGGAAGCGGGCCATGGTCTCGGTCGTCTCGTGTTAGGTAGCCCCGGCGGCGGATGTGGTGCGCCAGGTCGGATTCAACGCTCCTGACGTCGTTGTGTTGGATGTCCGGCTGCCCGGCGGTTCGGCTGTCGAGGCCACGCGCAAGGTTCGCCAACGTTTCCCCGATGTTGCCGTCTTGATCCTCAGCTCCTTCGCCGACGAGGAGGCCCTGACGTCGTCGATTGAGGTAGGGGCCGCCGGATACCTGTTGAAGCGCATCGATACCGAGGCCATCGTCGACGCGGTGCGGTCGGGACATGAAGATCGGAGAACTAGGCCACGAGACCGGTGTGTCCACCAAAACCATCCGTTACTACGAGACCATCGGCGTTCTCCCCGACGCTGACCGCGCCCCCAACGGATGCCGGAGTTACGACCGGGGCACCGTCGACAGGCTCCGCTTCGTCCGCGACGCCCAAGCGACCGGACTCACCCTCACTGAGATCCCCTCCATCTTCGAGCTGCGTGAGCAGGGCGTCCCCACCTGCGAGCACGTCATCCACCTCCTCGATGGGTGAGGGCAGGTCCGCAGTCTGGTCACTGCGATGTCGACATGGCCCGTCCCTGGCTGCTAGGAGCCGCTCGACCACCGCCAGCTCGTCGACCGGATCGCGACAGGGTCCTTCGGCTCTATCAGACCGGCTTCCGAGCCGCGAGGATATTGGTCAGGGGAAGCTGATGACGCTACCGAGCTCGCCGCAGCCCTCGCGGCGGCTCCGAGCGTCGGCGATGGTCACAACGGTGGTGCCTGAGCGGTTGGGAGCCGCCGGATAAGGAAATGGGCTACACAGGAGGTCAACCGTCATGGCAACGAGGCGACTCATATGGGTCGATGTCGGGATGGCCGTCGCCGCTGGATGCGCCATTGCCCTCTTCGTGTTCGGACGCAACAGCGACAACTTTGTCCCCATGATGATTGCCTTCATAGTCGCCGTCGTCGTGTGGGCGTTTGTTGCCGAACTCGCCGCGATCAAAGCCGAAGCCGCAGAACTAGAACCTACCTGGAACGCTGAGGCCCCAATCAACACCGAACCACTCTGGCATTAACCACGCTCGCCCGGATCGCTGCGACTCTGGGATCGGGACCGGTCAGTTGTGGCATATTCACGAGCGGACCGATACACACGAGTTGTCTTCGTGGAGACGCTATTCCGCGACGACCAAGCAGGTGGCGAGAGTCTCCCTGTCAAGCTCATGAACAAGTTGCCGACCGCGTCCTCCAGATAACATAGGACGAAGGACAAGGCCGAAGATCACCCGGGTCGGGGATACGACAAGGAGGAAGCCGGCGCCGCCAACAGCGATCAAGGTCAGGGCCACGGTCGTCCCGACTCACCGGGGAAATCGGACACGGCGCCCGGCCGGAACAAGAACAAGTAAGCCTCGGCCGTTGGTTCCCCCGGTAGGCAGCTTTGTCACACCCTGACGTTGCGGCCAGGCCATCCTATTCGTTCAAGCCGGAGGGTGGACCGCATCGCTTGCCGGCGACCTGAATGACGGCGGTGGCCGTGTCCGATGACAGGTCGGCAGCGATCGCTGCGACCGCGCCCACGCTGTTTCTCCACGGCGTCTGCCACACCCGAAGGAACCAGCCCCCCGATCGCACTCGTCACAGCGCGGCTGTTCCGCGCTGAGGCCCCGACGTGCGCGGTCGGGGCCTCAGCGCTTTCAGGTTGTTGCTTGCCGCTATTCCCTGATCTTCACACCGTGCCCGGTTCGGGAACCCGTTCATCGATGGACAGGGCGACGATCTCTTCGTGTCCCCTTCCGGCCCAGATCAGGCCGCCACCGAGGAGGAGGAACGTCAGGCCGAGTCCAGCCAGAACTCCGGCAAATGCCAGACCGAGCTGGAGGGTCGAGGCGGTCACGGTGCCGACACCGAGCTCGCCGAACAGGCCGTGAACCGTGCCGGTCCACGCCTGGCCACGAGCCGCGCCCTCGATCGGGTGCTGACGATCGAAATCCGTCCAGTAACGCCCGTCGACCTCGAACTCGTAGGTCCCCGCCGGGAAGAACTCGCCCTGGTACTCAGTGTCTTCGGCGAGCACGACGGTCTGGGTGCCGTGGAGCACGTGGTAGCCGATCGTGGCCATCTGGAACATGTATTCCGACGCGGTATTGACCAGCGGGTCGTCCGGATCGAGATCCGACATGACCACCGGGTAACCCCACTCGTCGGTGAGCACGACCATGATCGCATCGGCGCCTTCGGTGGTGCCCCGATCGACGAGCTCGCCGTTGTCGTTGTAGCTGAGGGTGACGTTCTGGGACTCGCTGAAGGCCCGGAGGGAGTCGTACCCGTCTTGGACTTGCAGGTAGGCGTACCCCCCAGCAAGCACGAAACCCAGGCCGAACACGGCAAGCACGATTCCGATGATTTGCAGCCGCCTTGACATCACAATCTCCTTTCATGATTGTGAATCACTTCACAAGGACAGCGTATGACAGAGAAGAGCCTCTCGATAGGGGAGTTGGTCCCTAATGCGGGCCACTCACGAGTTAGGGCCGAACGCCCCTGTGCGGGTCTCGGAGCCGGCGATACGGTGAGAGCAGGCAAAGGAGCGGATGTGAGAATAGGCGAATTGATGACCACCGACCCGGTAACGACAACCGTCGACACCCCGCTCAAGGAGGCGGCCAGGTTGATGCTCACCCACCGGATCAGCGGCCTTCCAGTCGTGGACGCTGCCGGGACCCTGATAGGGATCGTCACCGAAGGTGACATCGTGCATCAGGAATCTCGCAAAGCCTTTGGAGACGTCCCAGGGCTGCTTCGCAGCCTTGGCGGCGATGACGGCGGGCCCGCTATCACCGCAGGCGAGGCCATGACCTCTCCGGTGATCACGACCGGACCGGACATCGACCACACCGTCGCCGCCAGGCTCATGGAGAAGAGGGGCGTCACGCCGCTCCCGGTGGTCGACGCCGACGGTCGCCTGATCGGCATTGTCGGTCGCAGCGACATCATGGCCTCATTCGTCCGTCCCGATGAGTTGATCCAAGACGAGATCCAGGTCGACATCCTGGATCGGATCATTTGGACCGAACCAAGTGCGGTCACTGTCGAAGTCATCGAAGGCCAGGTGACACTCAGCGGCTCGGTCCCGATGAAGACCGACGCTCGGATCCTCTGGGTGCTGACCAGGCGCTTGGATGGTGTGGTGGATGTGAATGTCGACGAGGTTCGCTACCCATACGACGACACCAAAGCGGCGCAGTCCGCAGGGGGCCCGATTGGCCTCTGGTAATAGGTGAGGGGTTCAAAAAGGCTGCGAACCATCCCGGGAGGGGCGGTCCGCAGGTATCCCATCCGAAGCCGCCACCTGCCACGTCGCCCTCATCGAGGGCTACGTCGTGGAGGGCCACGTTCCGGCTGAGGCGATTGCTGAGCTCCTCGTCTCTCGTCCGGACGCCGTGGGGATCACGGCGCCGGCGATGCCCGCCGACTCACCAGGAATGGGTGGAGACGCCTCCACCTGGGCCGCACTCGATGTCTTCCCGATCGGCCATAACAGTCAGCTCACCCTATTCGAGTTCTGAGACCGTCAAGTACACCAGCATCAGAGGTGTCGGGGGAACGGGCGACCGATCCTCACCCTTGTCCCCACGATGCTGAGACCTGTCGCCAAGCGAGCCAACCAGGTGCCGCGCTGATGTCGGACCAGACAGCGGATTGCCAGAATGGTCAACGGAGCTGTCCACATTCCCCTGTGAAGCAGTGGACAGCGAGCGTCGACTCCACCACACGGCGCCGAGGGCGATGCCGGTCCGTATCGGCTCCCCAAGTCGCGCGACAAAACCCCTCGGCGCCAGTTTTACATCATCGACAAGCGCGAGGTTGGCGAGGCGGGCGCCTATGCAGCTCGGATCGAAGAACGCTGCGAGCAACACTTCCCACCGGCGTCTTGGGAGGAGAAGTAGTCGCGAGTTACAAGAAATCGCCTTGGTCGCGTGCCGCTCCGAGGGGGCTTTTAGCCCTACCCGGCGATGCCGGAAGTACGCACACTGGTTCAGAGTGTGCAACAGAGGAGAAGCGTGCCCCTCGATCTGGTCGTCGCTATATCTGTTCTCGGGCAGCCAGGCCACCCCTGACGCTCAAAATGACAGCGCGGGGGTGGGTGATGATTGTCTTCGCCACTCTCTTCGTCATCGAACCCTGCGGGCCCGTCCGCCAACAACAAGAGAGCGAAGTGAAATGACAATCGAGATGAGCGAGGTCTGGAAGACCTTCGGTGAGGGACATACCGCAGTACACGCCTTGCGTGACCTCGACCTGGTCGGCCCGCAGGGTGAGTTCTCCGTCATCCTCGGGCCGTCGGGGTCGGGTAAGACAACGCTCCTCAATCTCGTCGGGACAATCGATGATGCGACCCGCGGGCGGATCGAGGTCACCGGTATCGATTTGGCCAACCTCGATGTCGACGGCAAAGTTAAGTTCCGGCGAGAGAGTGTTGGTTTCGTCTTCCAGTTCTTCAACCTGATCCCGACCTTGACCGCCGCCGAGAACGTCGAGCTGGTCGCCGACTTGACGTTGGACAATGGCGCCGAGCGCGCTGCCGAGGTTCTCAACCAGGTGGGTCTGGGTGACCGGATGCACCACTTTCCTGCCGAACTCTCCGGAGGTGAGCAGCAACGCGTGGCCGTCGCGAGGGCGCTGGTCAAACAGCCACCGATCCTCCTGTGCGATGAGCCAACCGGCGAGCTGGACTTCGAGACCGGCCGCATGGTCCTGGATCTGCTCCAGCGAATCAGCCGCGACGCCAAACAGACGGTGCTGCTCGTGACCCACAACGCCGCCATCGGCGAAATAGCAGACCGGGTATTGCGCCTGCGGTCCGGGAAGATCGTCGACGATGTTAGAAACGCCAATCCGGTTGATGCATGTGCGTTGACATGGTGAAGCCACTCCACCGAAAACTGTGGCGTGACATCCGCAGGCACAGGGCGCAGTTCATCGCGGTCACGATCACGATGTTCCTTGGCGTAGCGATCTTCGCCGCCACCTACGACTCGTTCCAGAACCTCCAGGCATCGTACGACTCGACAGCAACCGAGTTTCACTTCGCCAACCTCACCGTCGTTGGAGGCGATGTTGAAGCCGT
>JACZST010000207.1 GCA_022574065.1 Acidobacteriota bacterium | reverse complement strand
ACGAGCAGGAGGCAGGACCACATCCGAACCCGGGGCCCGTGTTGACGACCGTCGGTAGAGTCGCAGTCGGATGACATCGGCCGTCGGCAGGCCGGAACATGCTCAGGAGTAGCGATGGCGAGCATCGAAAGACGACAGACGAGCAGCGGCGAAACACGCTGGGATGTCCGGTATCGAGATCCCGATCAGCGGCACAGAACCCGCACGTTCCATCGCAAGGCGGACGCCCAGAAGTTCGCCAACGTGGTCGAGGCCGATATCGCTCGAGGCGAGTGGTTGGACCCGGGACTTGGTAAGGAGACGTTCGGGGATTGGGCACGCCGCTGGCAGCCGACTATCGCTGCCCTCACCCCCAAGACTCGGGAGAGCTACGAGTCGATACTTCGTTGCCACCTGCTGCCGCGCTTCAGAGACACGCCGGTCTATCGCATCGATCATCCGACAGTCGTGGCGCTGCTGGCCGAACTGACGTCCAATGGCGCCGCCGCCGGCACGGTGCGCAATGTGCGGGATGTGCTTCGCCTCATCCTCGAACTCTCGCGTCGTTCGGGTGCGATCAAGGCGAATCCGGTCGAGGGAGCGAAAGCCCCGAAGAAACCACCTGCCCAAATGGTGTTCTTGAACGCCGACCAGATCATGACCCTCGCGGAGGAGGTGACTCATCCGCCGATCAAGCGTGGCGGCGGGGAACACCGACGGCGGTCCTATCCGGAACGCGGGCTCTATGTGCGTTTTGCCGGTTTTACTGGTCTCCGCTCGGGCGAGATCGTGGCCCTCTCAGCCGAGGCCGTCGACCTCCTCCACGGCCGTGTGCACGTTCTCGCGTCGGCCACTGAAGCGTACGGCAAACTCCAATTTGGACCACCGAAAACATACCAACGCCGGGCTGTGCCTCTCCCCAAGAGTCTGGTTGCCGAACTGACTGCGCACCTTGCGGACAAGGCCAGCTCCGACTTCGTTTTCACATCATCGAGAGGTGGGCCTCTCCGTCATTCGAACTTTCGCGCCCGCCACTACAAGCCGGCGGTGGTTCGCGCAGGGTTTCCGGAGGCCACCCGATTTCACGATCTTCGCCACAGCTATGCGGCGATGCTCATCGCGGAGGGTGCACATCCGAGGGCAATCATGGAGCGGCTCGGCCACAGCACCATCCAGGTAACACTCGGCACATACGGACACCTGTTCCCGAGCCTGGAGGCATCGCTCACCGAAGCCCTGGACGATGTTTATCGGGGTGCGGAGCCGGTGCCGACCGCCGAGGTGCGAGAAATCGAAGGCTGACGGAGCGGGGAGCCGGATCGAGCAACACAGGTATCGGTTCAGAATGTACGATGTCGATAACCCATCGGGAGACAGACATGGCTGAGTCCCTCCGAGTACATGCACAAGATCTGGCCTACTACCTCAGCGCGCATGTTCTCGATCACGACGATCTCTCGAGCGCCGACATCCTCGACGCGCTCGCCAGCCTCGGCATCACGCTCGTTGAGGATCCGGTTTCAGACAGCACACATTCGTACTACGAATCGCTTCTGAGACTGGGAGAGGAGCGCGGACCCGGCGACGCCTGACTCATCAGTCCCGACGGCGTTGCGAAGACTGGCATTGCCAAGTCGTTCTACCTTTTTCGGCGATCCAGGTTGGGTCAGTCGAGGGACTCGGGTCGGTGCGATCTTGCCACGTTGCTCCACGACTCCAGCACCGCTCATCGACTGATAGGTGCGCCACCGCTCAACGGTTCTGCTGGATGCGCCCCTGCTAGCGAAGCGCGCCAAGCGGTACGGCTGCGCTCAGGCCAGATGACCTCGGTCCACCTGCTCGACAGTGCCATCGTCGTAGAAGGTGTACTCCCCGAGCCCGGAGACCTTGAACGTCTGTCGTGTGCCGGTGTCGTAGACGGAGAGTTCGTAGCTGTCGGCAACGCCGCTCGACCCAGGGGCGTGCACGAAGGCAAGCATGCCCTGCCGGTTGGTCGGGAGATCGACGGGGTTTGAGATGTACCGGGAGTGGATCTCGGGTGTCTCCTGCCAGATCTCCTGGAAGTCGCCGAAGTCGAGGAACTCCCTTTCTGGCATCGCCAACCCGAATCTGAGCGCCCGGACCCCCTCGGCGTGCTTCGTGACGAGTACCTTCCCAAACACGACCGTTTTGTAGTTGTCGATGTGCCCAGTCGTGGGCGCCTCCGGCAATCGGAGAGAGAACAGTGGCCCCCGCTCGGGCTCAGACGGGGGCTTCTCCTTCCCGCCTGGGATGAACCGCAGGACGATCAGAAGTGCGACGCCGATTGCGACCGCAATGACGAGGTCCGCCCACCAGGCAAAGGAGGTCAGGGCTACTAATCCGACAGCAAGGCTGCTGGCCCCGACCACCAGGCCGACGACTGTAAGCACGTCGGTTCGAGTCGACACGGCGACACCCTATCCGTCATTCGGGTTCGGCGTGCCCATTGGAGGCGGCGCCAGATCACCTACGTAACGGCGATTCTGTTGCGAGAACACCAGCGTCGCCCGCTCGAAACCGGCACCTTGGGCACCAAGATCGTCCATTCCTAGGCCACGGATCGAGGTCATCATGGACGGTCGTTAGGCTCGTGCCCGGCTCTTCGGTGACTACGGACCCCTACGGGTCTGGGCCGATCTCGGCCGCACGAGGCCCCATCTGCCGGATTCGCTGGACTTGTTCGACGACCGGGATGTGCCCCTGACGCACCCTTGAAGCATGTCTCGCGCGATGGGCGCGCGATAGAGCCACCTATCGAGTCGGAAGCAGGAACTCCAGAAGGCGAAAAACCCAGGCAGCGCCTGGGTTTTCGTTCGTAGCGGGGGCGGGATTTGAACCCGCGACCTTCGGGTTATGAGCCCGACGAGCTACCAGACTGCTCCACCCCGCGTCGGTGGGAAACACCAATTGTACGACCCAGACGTTGGTACG
>JACZST010000206.1 GCA_022574065.1 Acidobacteriota bacterium | reverse complement strand
GCGCCTGCACCTCGGGGCTGTCGATACACAAGACGACGAAGCCATAGAACGGGATGTTCTCGACGAATGTCTCGAAGGCGGCGCGCAGCGCGTCGTAGGAACCGTAGTGATCGAGGTGCTCGCGGTCGATATTGGTGACCACGGCGATGGTCGCCGGCAGCTTGACGAAGCTGCCGTCCGATTCGTCGGCCTCGACGACCATCCATTCGCCGTCGCCGAGCCGCGCGTTGGTGCCGTATGCGTTGATGATGCCGCCGTTGATGACCGTCGGATCGTAGCGCGCCGTGTCGAGCACGGCGGCGATCAGCGAGGTCGTCGTGCGGTCAGTTGCCTGGGACTGGTGGCCAGTCGGGCCGAAAGTCATCGGCTTGGTTGTAAGTACGTTGGCGGCCGCGATGTGTAGCGTTTCCAACTATGAGTGAGGACGGTGGCCTAGATCCGATCGGAGCAGATGCCGCCGGGTGGGTTTCGGACGACGCTGGGGAAGAAGCGTTACTGGACGCCTATGCCAAGGTTCCTGGATGGGGAGGCCCGGTATCTGAGGGTGGGTGGCTGAAGAGGTACGAGTGGTCGTGGCAGAAAATCTCACCGCTTAAGGCCGACAAGTCGACAGAGCGGGTGGTTCTAGCCTCGGGGGTTGAATCGAGGCGAAGCCGGGCTGAAGAGAAGGTCGACACCCACTTGACGGAACTGGCTATCAGTTCCCTGGACCGCACTAGGAAAGAAGTCGAGGGGCTCGTAGAAGCAGGGCTCATCTCTTACTCAACTGAGGAACCGGAGTTCGGGCTCGACCTTCTTGGAGAGCGTGAAGGTGAGATTGTCACTCCACTGTCGCCGGCGGCTTCTCGGTTCCCCTCGCCCGTTTCTGGTGGCGACCTACCGCCGAGGCCTTCGTCCTCTCTCTCTACTTCTTGTCAGGAAACCAGGAGGCCGTGAACGAAATCCTCTCAGACCGTCGCCTTGTCGCTCTCGCGAAGGCTCTTGTTAGACGCAGTCGATAGAGAGAACGTGCTTTTGGGGCGCAGATGAAAGTGATACCGCAAGTGACCTCATACGGAACGCGTTCCGCTGGAACACCCAAGGACATCAGCGCCGTCTATGACCTCGAAGGTCCCGTGGAAGGGCTCTGTGCTGAAATCGATCTCGGTCTCGATGGTGACCGGCCCCGCTGTGGGCGTGTCGCCCCCGCATGCCGCCGCCAGAAGCAGGATCGCAGCCAAATATCCGATCCGTTGATACCGCACCCTCGCCGCTCTCGTTGTGTGAATGCGAATCTACGCTTCCAGGCGCAGACCCTGTCGGCTCACACTATCAAACGGCTACAGCCAGCCCATAACCGGCATTATGTCCGGCTCTGAATTGGCTTTCACAACCGATTTCAAAGGTCGATTTGTAGGGAGAAACTCAGTTTCAGACCGGTGAGGTTTGAATAGAGGGGCTGAGGCGTCGCCGTCCCAACCTTGCTCCACGGGTACCCAAACGTGAGCCGCACATAGGTGCCATTACTTCTCCAGTGGGTCGATCAGATGAGCAAGTTCGAACAGCTGAGGATGATCCTCAATCTCTGAGGGGGTTAACGGCAACACATTCCTCTCATCGCCCATCCATTCTGCAAGCCCCTCCAACGTCATCGCCCCTGACTCGACGCTTAAGCTGGGCAAATGGAACCACCCGGAGAAGAGCCACCCGGCGACGAGATCGAGCCGGACAACGAGACCGGCGAGCAACCACCGCCACCGGACGAGCTACCGGGTGACCGCCGAACGGACGGATTCTGGAGAGACTGGCACATTGCTCAGTCCGCGAAGGGCCTCGCCGACATACTCGATGAGCCCGGCGAACCCGACGCCCTCTCGGAGGAGAACACCGAGGATCTCAGGTGGGAGGTTTCCCAGGCGAACCGGGAGGCGGCAGAGGCGGCGGAGGTGGAGTCGGTCATTCCCGAGCTGGAGGATTATTCGGTGGCTCGTGAGCCGGTGGAGTCGGTCATTCCCGAGCTGGCCGAAAGGTTTCCTTTCCGATGGATCTTTGTAGTTGGGGGTGTTGGGGTTCTCGGGCTCGTTCTCGCGGTGGGCTTCTTCGTGTTCGGTGGGTCCGAGAGCAGCGATACCGATGCAGCCCCCGCACTGACCCCAGAGGTAGCGGCCCCGGATGTTGAGGAGCCGGGAGACGCCGCAAGCGAAGCAACACCAAGGGCCGCCGCTGGGGAGCAGTCGCCGGCACAAGCTGAAGAAGGCGAGCAACCCTGCGATGCCGGGTCCACCTTGCTCGAGGGAGCGTGCGTGGCCGACCACCCAGGGTTTAGCGACACCTTGGTCGGACGTCAACTCCCCGGGTTGCTCCACAGCTACTCAACGGATCCCACCGGCGCGGCCGACTGCGTCAATGGAAACCTAAGGAAATTGAGCGAGGAAGAGCTAACCACGCTGTCCAACCCCGATGCCTCCACCTGGACGACCGGCTTGACGGCCAAGGTCGGCGAAGCGCTGGAGAGCTGCAGTCCCCTGCGGTCTTTGTACCTCCACGACTTCTCCCAATACGCCTACGAGCGCGGTGCGGCGTGCGTTGCGGACATGACCAACTATGTCCTCGCTCTATACACGTGGGAGAGGCTCGTAACGATGGGCGTTTTCAACCCCGACCCGGTCGTTCAGGAGGCCATCCAGGTGAAGTTCGACGCCGATGTCAACACCGGTTACGAGGCGCTGGACTGCTATGCAGCTTGATCTGGTCGAGCCAGCCGTCTGTGCTCGGCGACACTATGCAGTCACTTCCAAAGGAAACTCCAGGCCGGTGAGGTTCGCACAAAGGGGCTGAGGCGTCGCATGCCCAACCCGCTCGATATGTGCCGTTCGGGTACACGTGGACTAGATGCTTGTTATCGCGCCGTAATGGATGATCTGCGTGCTCGGCCTTGACCGCCGCGAGCTCGGCC
>JACZST010000205.1 GCA_022574065.1 Acidobacteriota bacterium | reverse complement strand
TTGCCGGCCTTCGGCAGCTTGGGCGAAATGGCCCGATTCCGCAGGCCCGCCGCCGCTCTGGCCGACAAACTTCGATATTTTCTGAGGATGCGCCGATTTTCATGGCCATTTGGGGCCGTCTGCTCGTATAATGTGCGAACAGCACGGACCCTGGGAGCGGCCGAGAAGGAGTTCGCATTGGAGTTGGGCCAGACAAGACAACGCGTAAGTGACCAGTTCTTCTACCTTTACAGGCGGTCCCTGCACCCGGAGCTGTTCTGCATCCACCGCAGGGAGGCTGTCCGCCGCGAGCGGTATCAGGCGGAGATCTGGATCATGGGCCTGTCGCATGCCGTGATGTTCCAGCGGCCTGGGGCCTGCATGACCGAGCTTTGCTGCGCCGAAACCGACCTCCTGCCGGCCAACGGCTTGGCGTCGTCGTTCCGCTTTCGCGGCGAAAAGGATCACAACGAGCCGGCGACCGGCGGCATTCGGTACATGATGTCGAGCCAGGTCGAGCGGATGTCGCAGAACCTCTTCGAGGTCACGCACCGCGACCTCGTCACGCAGGCGCAGGACCGCGGCACAGTGGTCACCTTCGCCGAGTGGGCCGATGACGGTCTGCCCCCCTTCACGCTGGTCGAGTACGAGGCCCGGGCCAAGGAGCTGCACGTCTACGTGTTTCACGCGTTCCCGGACGAGCTGACGATCGTCAAGACGCAGTCGATTTTCGAGCTCGCTCCCGTGCGTGTGGTCGAGCCCCCGGCGCGGTTCGGCCGATAGGGGCGGGTGCGAAAAGCCCACAGCATTCAGCGACTAGGGAGCGCAAGGAGTCGAGGGCAGCCCGTGGATTTGGCCGCGGCTTTCCTCACCCCCCGCCTCGTCCAGCGTCAGGCGACGAGAAGCAGGCCGAGCAGGTCAGGATCCCCCACGGCGCCGAACCGCTCGGTGCCGGCTACGCCCCCTACCTCGACTACCGGCCGATCAGCGAAGAAGAACGTGTGGTCCTTTCCGACACGCTCGACGGTGACTGGATCACCACGGCGCTGTCGACCACCGCCCGCACCCACGCCATCGGGAACCTCGCCGGCCCCCACTACGACGAAGTCCGTCGCATAACCGAAGACCGCGTTGCTCGAATTCGAACTGCCGTCACCGAACGCCTCACAAGCGAAATCAACTACTGGGACGGCCGCGCCGTCGACGCTAAGACCAAAGAACTCCAAGGCAGCAAACCCAAAGGCGGATTCACCTCGGGGCATGCCCGCAACATCGCCGACGACCTCCAAGCCCGCCTCGAACGACGCAATCATCAACTCGATGAGGAGCTCGACCTCTCCAACCAGCCGCCCACCGTCGTCGGCGGCGCGGTCGTCATCCCCCAGGGTCTCCTCGACCGACTCAACGGTGAACGTACCCAGCCACCCCAGATGTACGCCAAAGATGTTGAAGAGGTCGACCGACGTGCAGTAGCCGCCGTCCTCGCCGTCGAAAAGGGTTTGGGCCGTGAACCGACAGAGATGCCCCACCATCAACCCGGCTACGACATCGAAAGCCGAGACCCGAAAAGTGGCGACCTCTATTTCATCGAAGTGAAAGGTCGCATCGAGGGGTCCGACACTGTCACAGTGAAAGCCCGCCAGGTGCGACAAGCCCAGAACACCCCAGACCGATTCATTCTCGCAATCGCCTCAGTCCCCGAGGACCGCGACGCTGAGCCCTCTGTCCGTTACCTGCTGAGACCGTTCCAGGACACCGAATTACCTTTCGCCGCTGTCTCGGTCAACCTGTCCCTGCCCAAGCTTCTCGCAGAGTCAGTGGAACCCGCATGACCTATAAGAAGAAGCTGATCGAGGTGGCTTTGCCGCTTGATGCGATCAATCGCGAGTCTGCGCGGGAGAAGTCGATCCGTCACGGGCATCCCTCGACGTTGCATCTGTGGTGGGCTCGGCGTCCGTTGGCCGCGGCACGGGCGGTGCTGTGGTCGTCGTTGGTGGATGACCCGTCTGCGCACCCGGACAAGTTCCCCACTGAGGAAGCTCAAGAGGAGGAACGGCAGCGGCTTTTCCGCATTCTCGAGGAACTCATCTTGTGGGAGAATTCCAACAACGAGGTGGTTTTGGAGGCGGCTCGCGCCGAAATCGTGGCGTCCTGTGGTGAGGACCTTCCCAACATTCTTGACCCGTTTTGTGGTGGTGGGACGATCCCGCTGGAGGCGCAACGGCTCGGGCTGCCGGCTTATGGCGGTGATCTGAACCCGGTTGCGGTGCTCATTTCGAAGGCGATGGTTGAGATCCCGCCTCGGTTTGCTGGGTTGCGTCCGGTGAATCCTGAGTCTCGGGCTAATGCTCAGCTTCGGACTTGGGAACGGGCGCAGGGACTGGCTGAAGACATTCGGTATTACGGGAAGTGGATGCGGGATCAGGCGTTCGAGAAGATCGGTCACTTGTATCCGAAGGCGGAGTTGCCTGCCGACCAGGGTGGTGGTGAGGCCACGGTTATTGCCTGGATTTGGGCTAGGACTGTTGAGTCGCCGGATCCTTCATGGGATGGGCATGTTCCGCTGGTGCGCTCTTGGGTGTTACGCAAGGCGAAGAGGAACAAGCCGGTGGTCTGGGTCGAGCCGCTCGTTGACCGCGAGTCGCAAGAGATCACCTACCACATCAGGGAAGGCGGTGATCCGATCAAGGGAACAGTCAATCGTCGCGGGGCGACATGTATTGCGACGGGCGCACTCATGTCATTCGAGTATGTGAGGGAGGAGGCGAAGGGGGGGTAGCTCTCGCGCAAGAGCGTCAAGAATTCGATGCAGGACTAGGTGATCCGTCTCTAAGTGATGAACCTCATAGCGTGATGGGGATGGTGGAGCTGGTAATATCTCCCCCGCTCGAGCCAATCCAGGTACTTAAGCTCCACGAGTGGTTGGCGGATGCAGTGGACGGGCATCTATCGGAGGTCCACCCCTCGTGGAATGGCGACACAGTGTTGGAGATAGATGT
>JACZST010000018.1 GCA_022574065.1 Acidobacteriota bacterium | reverse complement strand
CTATAGCGGCATCAATGCGATGCACGGCCCGTTCCTCAACAGCAACACCCAAGCCGTATACGCCAAGGCGCAGGGCTCCGGAGGGATCGCTCCGTAACGTTTGGAGCGGCTGCGCCGACGCCACCTGTTCCCGGAAACCGTGGCGGCTCGGGCATCCGGTCGGGCATCTCGGATCTCGAGCATCCCCTCGCTGTACCGTCGCTCCGGCCCGCACCAGTCCGGACGCATTAGGCCGGAGACCTAGCGCGCCACCGTGGGTCTCGGCGTGTTGAGGCGGCTGGCCACGAGATCGACTTGACTATGGACCAGATGCTTGCCGAGACCCACGGGAAATTGTCGATAGCGTCGACCCAAGAGCTTGATCGACTCGAAGACCTTCTAACAGACCATGTCTTCGGCGCGATTCGACACCTACCCCGAAGCCAAGTCCTACTCCCACTACTACAAGCCTGGTTTCCTGATGATTCGTGGCCCCTGAAGGACGTTGAGCAAGCCACGATCGAGTTTTGGCCCACTTTCGGCAAAGGATCCCCACTCAGACACTATCGCCCCATCGCCCTTGGGCCGCGATCACATGGTCCAGATCTGGCGCACGACCTCGGAGATCGTGGTGACGTCCTCGGAGACCAGCCGCAGCCCCTCCTGGCGCAGGGTCCGCATTCCGTGCTGGTTGATGGCCTGATTGCGGATCGCGTCGCGCCCGACACCGGCGACCACCATCGCCCGGATGTCCTCGGTGAGCTCCAGCAACTCGTAGACCCCGATTCGCTCCAGGTACCCGGTGTGGGAGCAGAACGTGCAGCCCCCACCGTGCATGAACACGGTCTTCTCCGCTCCGCCCGCGCTGTCGTAGAAGGCCAGGTCCTCCGCCGTCGGCGCGTACGGCACCTTGCAGTACGTGCAGATCCGGCGGACCAGCCGCTGCGCCACCACGGCGGCGAGCGACGAGGCGAGCAGGAACGGCTCGATCCCCATGTCGAGGAAGCGCTGCACGGAACTGGCGGCATCCGTGGCATGGATCGAGGACAGCACGAGGTGCCCGGTCAGCGCGGAGCGCACCGCAATACGGGCCGTCTCGGTATCCCGGATCTCGCCGACGAGGATGATGTCCGGATCCTGACGCAGGATCGACCGTAGCCCGGTGGCGAACGTGACGTCGGTCGTGGGGTTGATCTGGATCTGGGTGATCCCCGGCATCACGTACTCGACCGGATCCTCGATGGTCGTGATGTTCAGCTCCGGGTTGTTCAGCGCCAGCAGGGTGGCGTAGAGAGTCGTGGTCTTGCCGCTCCCGGTCGGGCCGGAGCAGACGACCATGCCGAACGGTGAGTGGACCAATTCGATGTAGTGCGCCGCCGTTTCGTCGGACATGCCCAACTCGGTGTAGCGGAACAGGGGGCGGGACTTGTCGAGGAGGCGCAACACCACCTTCTCCCCGAAGATTGTGGGGGCGATGGCGATCCGGATGTTGAGGTCGTGGCCCTCGACCATCATGGCGATCTGCCCGTCCTGAGGCCGCCGTCGTTCGACGATGCTGAGGTCGGCCATGATCTTGAGCCGGCTGACCAGGGCAAGCGCCATGGACGCCGGCAGCTCGAGGATGTCGTGCATCGCACCGTCGACCCGGTAGCGGAGCCGCACGTGGGTGCTCTGGGGTTCGATGTGGATGTCCGAAGCCCGGTCCCGGAGCGCCTGGGTGATCAGCAGGTTCACCACCTGGATGACCGGGACGTCTTCACCGCCGGCACCTTCCGGCACCGCCTCTGCCGCCGTGCGAATGGCATCGGCGGCCTCGAAGCGCTCCACGAACTGGGGCACGCTGCCCAACACCCGATAGACGGAATTCAGCAGGAGCCTCACCCGGTCGGGACGGTCGGCCAGCAGGTGGACGCCGCCACCGGTCATCTTCTCGAGACGCTGCCTGGTCTCCGAATCCGGATGGGAAACCACGAACTCCCGCGTTCCGTCGTCCCGGACCCGGATGGGCACTGCGTTCAGCTCGCGGGCCACTGCTTCGGAGAGGAGGGCGGCAGCTTCCTCATCGGGCTCGATGCTGCTGAGGTCGACCCGCTCGACGCCGGCCTGCTCGATCAGGGCGTCGGCCAGTTCCTCGTCGGAGAGCAGGCGCGCGGTGACCAGGATCGAACCCAGCCTCCGGCCGGTTCCGCCCTGCTCGCGAATGGCATTGACCAATTGGTCCCGCTCGATGGCCCCCTTGGCGAGCAGGATCTCGCCCAGCCGGGAGCCCGTCGGAACGATCAATACCTCGGTGGCGGCCGGCTCGGAGAAGATGTCGCCGCTCACGGACCGACCGTGTTCGGCCCCGGCCCTGTCGCGGGTCTCCTCCCGTCGCCACGGCAGTCGTCTAGGCATATTTCCCTCTCCGATCGTCTCGTCGTTGGTAGGCGCCGGCGCTCCGGCATCCGGCCGGTCGTATGTAAGCTGAAGCCGGGCCCAAAATCAGCACTGACAGGCGGGACATGGCCACACCTTCGAGCGTTCCTCTCGATCCGTTCCTCCTCCAATTGATGGAGCTTCGCGGGACCGACCTCCACGTCACAGCCGGGTCACCTCCCCTGGTCCGGGTCGACGGTGATCTGCGACGCCTCGACAACCACTCGGTGTTCACCCCGGAGGACGTCCAAGAACTGATCCACAGCTTTCTCAGTCCCGAACTCGAGGCCAGGTACCTGGCTGCGAGGACGCTGGACCTCTCGTTCAACTGGCAGAACCAGGCGCGGTTCAGAGTGAACCTCTTCTTCCAGCGTGGCTCCATGGCGATGGCGCTGCGGCTGATCCCCTACGACATCCCGACGTTCGAGGAACTCGGGCTTCCCGGAATCTGCAACGACCTGGTGCGTCTCCACCAGGGCTTGATCCTGATGACCGGGCCCACCGGGTCGGGGAAATCCACGACGCTGGCCTCGATGATCGGATGGATCAACGCCAACCGCCCGCTGCACATCCTCACGATCGAGGATCCGCTTGAGTACGTCCACCGCCACAAGATGGGGATCGTCAACCAGCGGGAAGTGGGCGAGGACGCCGACAGCTTCGCCGGCGCTCTGCGGTCGGCCCTGCGCGAGGACCCCGACGTTCTGCTGATCGGTGAGATGCGGGATCTGGAGACCATCCAGACCGGACTCACCATCGCCGAAACCGGACATCTCGTGTTCGCCACCCTCCACACCAACGACACCGCTCAGGCGATCGACCGGATCGTGGACGTCTTCCCCTCTGAGCGCCAGACTCAGGTTCGGGTGCAATTGGCCAGCGTGCTCGAGGCGGTTATCTACCAGCGACTGATCCCCGCGATCGGGGGCGGGCGGGTGGCCGCCTTCGAGGTACTGAATGCCAACACGCCGATCCGCAATCTCATCCGGGAAGGCCGGACCCGGCAGATCCGCAACGTAATCTTGACCGGCCAGCAAGACGGCATGCAGACCCTGGAGATGAGCCTCAACAACCTGGTGGAACGGGGTCTGATCACCTACGAGGACGCGATGTCCCGCAGCGGGTTCCCGAAGGAAATCATCGAACCGGCGCCATAGGCCGGTGGCCGGCAAGGCCGGCCTCACTCTCCGAGTGTCGGTAGATCTCGTCACGTTCTCGTCTTCCCCTGCCTGTTCTCGTCTCGTTCTTTTCCGGTTGGCCCTTGAGGGCTCCACCCGGTAAACCGGGCGGAGCCCTCAGACCTGCCTAACTGGCCAGGTTGGTGAACGCGCAAGTCACCGTCTCGTCGGCCTCCACCATGAAGGTCGCGGTGTTCGTCACCAGATCCCAGGTCGAGTTGCCGTCGTCACAGGCAATACCGGTCAGATCCCAACCCAGCAGCGTCGTCTCTGCCACGGAGTAGGTGCCCGGAACCAGATTGTCCACCACGATCTGCTCACCGTCGGTGATCGTCCGGTCCACCTCGTCGATGGGGAGGACCTCACCTGTGAAGATGAACTCGGTCGGGTCACCGTCGGGAAGCGTCTGCTTCTCCACGATGATCGTGCCCGACTTGGCGTTGGTGAACGTGCACTTGACCGTCTCGCCGACTCCCACTCTGAAGGTCGCCACACCGGTGTCGGGATCGCCGGTGGAGTTGGTGTCGTCACAGGAGATATCGGCGATAACCCAATCGGCCGGTACCAGTTCCGTCACGGAATAGGCGCCCGGAATCAGGTCGCCTACCAGGATCTGCCCACCGTCGGTGATCGTCCGGTCCACCTCGTCGATGGGGAGAGCATCACCCGTGTAGGTGAATTCGGTCGGGTCACCGTCGGGAAGCGTCTGCTTCTCCACGATGATCGTGCCGAACTTGGAGTTGTTGAACGTGCAGGTCACCGTCTCGCCGACCTCCACGTTGAAGTCTGCGGAATTGGTCCCTAGGTTCCCAATCGAGTTGGTGTCGTCGCAGGAAATCCCGGTCAGATACCAACCTTCGGGCACAATTTCGGTCGCGGTGTAGGCGCCCGGGTCGAGGTTGACGACCTCGATCTGCCCACCGTCGGCGATGGAGCCGGTAGCCACACCGGTGAACCTGAACGGAGTCGGATCGGCGTTCGGGACCGTCTGCTTCTCGACGATGATCGTGCCGAACTTGGTGTTGTTGAACGTGCAGGTCACCGTCTCGCCGGGCTCCACGTTGAAGGTCGCCTCACCTTCTTCGACATCCCCGGTGGAATTGGTGTCGTCACAGGCAATGTCGGCGATGGCCCAATCCTCCGGCAGCGGCGCGATTTCCTTCACGGAGTACTCGCCCGGAATCAGATTGTCCACGACGATCTGCCCGTCATCGGCGATCTGGCCGGCCGCATCACCCTCGAAGGTGAACAGCGTCAGATCACCGTCCGGATTCGTCTGCTTCTCCACGATGATCGTGCCCAGCTCGGTGTTGGTGAACGTGCACGTGACGGTCTCGCCGAGCTCCAGATTGAAGGTTGCGACACCGGTTCCGACATCCCCGGTGGAGTTGCCGTCGTCACAGGTGATCCCGGTCAGATCCCAACCCGCCGGCACCAGTTCGGTGGCGGTAAAGGTGCCCGGGTCGAGGCCGCTCACCACGATCTGCCGGTCGTCGGAGATCCGCCCCGCTGCGTCACCACCGAAGGTGAACATCGTCGGATCACCGTCCGGAAGCGTTTGCTTCTCGACGATGATCGTGCCCACCGGCTTGGTGTTTGTGAACGTGCAGGTCACCGTTTGGCCGTCCGCCACGGCAAAGGCCGCGGTGGGCGTCCCATCCCAGGTCCAGTCGGTGGCGTCACAAGAAACGTCGGTGAGATCCCAAGGCGCCGGAACCAACTCCGTCACGGAATAGGTGCCCGGGGTTAGATCGGCGACAACGATCCGCTCACCGTCGGAGATGTCGCCGGCAGCGTCACCCGTGAAGGTGAACTCGGTCGGATCATCACCCGGAATCGTCTGCTTCTTCACGATGATCGCGCCCGCCGGTGTTGGGAGCGTCGTCGTGGTGGTTGTCGTGCAATCGGCGAATTCTTCTGATACCAGGTCGGCTTCGATGCCGGCCCTTCGCGCAGCGCCGTCGAGTTCTCCTATGGCCGCGCAGATCTCGTCACGCGCTTCCTGAGCCCTGCTCTCAAAGGGGCCCACCGCCAATATGGCGATCCCGGCGAGGATGCCCAGAATGAGGATGACAATCAAGAGCTCGATCAGCGTGAAGCCACTCTCACGCTGTCGCGCTCGGTGCGGCTTCTCGATAATCTCTCTCACGTCCCAATCCTCCTGTTTCAGATCTCCGTCGATCTAGGCCTCTGTGTCTTCGCTGTCTGCTTGTTCCTTGTCTTCTGTCTTGTGCGAGCCTCGGGGGGCTCCACCCGGTTGCCCGGGTGGAGCCCACTGGTTCGGTTATGTGATCGCGATTAGCGCATCAAGAGCACGAGGCCGGAGCCCTCATTGGCCTCGGCCCAACCGCTCCAGGTGAGGCTGGCTCCGTAGCTACCGGCGCCGGTCACGTTCGTGAACTCGAGCCACAAGCTGACGCTGCTGCCGGCCGAGTTGATCGCCGGGGTCAGACCGAGGGTCCCCGTCGAGGGCCCACCGCGGCCCACGAAGCCTGCGATCTGCAGGTACGAGCCGTCAGCTGCGGCAGTCGCTGCATTCAGTAGGTACGGGCTTCCGGGGGCGTCCGCGTCGTCCTCCGTGTACGCGAAGCCGGCGGCGGTGTTGGTCCAATCCGGGTCGTCTCCGGTTCGCGAGAACTCGGCCACGAACACGGTCTCCGTGCCGCTGGCCCAGTCGATGCTGAAGGAGTCGTTGCCCGCGGCGATCCTGGTGTAGACCGAGATGCCTCGGCGGTTACCCGCCGTGGCATCCTTAATGAAGGCGAATCCCTGCGCCGTCCAACCGGCTACTGCCGGAAGCGCGTCGGCGCCGGCGGTATCGCCTGCGGTTCCGTCAAGGAACGGAGGCGCGTTGGTGCGATGGCCCGTGACGGCGACAAGCAAGTTGCCTGCAGTCGCTGTCGTGGTCGCTCCATCGGTGCCGGTCCACGTACCCCCTGGAACCAGAGCCGCCGTGAACGACACGGGTGTCGTCCCTGCGCCGGAGCCGCCGGCGCAGTCGCCGGGCCCCTGTGCGTACAGCTCACCCGTGACACCGGCATCTACCGCTGCGTCGTGGATGATCGCGATCTCGGTGTTGGCATCCTCGCAGGCAATTGCCGCCTTCGCCCGGAACGGACCCGAGGCGAAGATGGCGATCCCCGCCAGGACTCCCAGGATGAGGATCACGATCAGGAGCTCGATCAGCGTGAAGCCTTCGTCACGCTGCCGCGCCTCCCGCAACTTTCTTAGGATTATTCTCACTTCCCTTTCCTTCCTGTTGTCTCTTGTCTGACCTGCACCCAAAAGTGGTGCCCGGTCCGGCGCGGCGCCGTCGGCCCCGCGAGATTTCTACCTCCCTTGCTCACCCCCCCTTCTCGTCTTGCTCATCGGATGACCCTCCAGTGTTCGATCGTCACGCCCGGGTCGCCCGATCCGGGCCCATCGACATGGACCACAGCTTCGAGAATCTGTCGATTGCACTCCTGGCCCGGCTCGCCGGCGTCGAACAAGCCGCTGCCGTCGACGTCGGCGAACGGGTAATCGCCGTATGGGTAGCCCGGTCCCGCTTCGGGGGGGAGGATCCGGATATCGAAACCGTCGTCGAACACCCAGCGGCCCTCTCCGAGACTCGGGTCGCCGCTGGGATCGTCGAGCCAGTCGCCGGAAAGGTCTCGGTGCTGGCTCCACGCCTCGTAGCCGGCGAAGGAGCAGAACGCCGCCAGGACCTGGACTTCGACGGACTCGAGCGCTGGAGGAGTCTCCAGCGGTTCGCCCGGTTCGTAAGTGCCGCTGTCGTTCACGTCGGCAAACGTGCCTTCGAACGAGTCGATCAGGATCCGGACGTCGAGACCGGGATCGAGGGCGGCGCCGGGATCGCAGATCAACGGGAGCTCTCCGCCGGCCGGGTCGTCGCCGGGATCATCGAGGCAATCACCCAGCACCGGATCATCGAACCGGGCCCAGTCTTCGTATCCGGGGAAGGTGCCGGGCCCGAAAGCAGAATCACCGCACGCGACCCGGACTTCGATCTCCGCGAGGTCGTCCTGGCCGTCGAGGTCGAAGCGGACCGCAGGACAATCGACGCTTTCGCCGGCGGCGGCCTCGAGGTACGCCACCGTGGATGCGATCGCGGCCTCGACGGCACCGTCGCCGGCATAGACCTCGTCGCGCAATTCGGCGGTACCCGCCGCGACGTTCAGACCGGCCTCTCCGAAGGCGAGGATGGCGGCCACAAAGATCGACCCGAAGAGGATCAGGATGAGGCCGATGACCAGGGCCGAACCGTCATCGTCGCGGGCGAGCCGCCGAGCACAGATCATCCCGCCCTCCTCAGCACCGTCAGGCGGTAGGGGTCGGCTCGACCGGACGCAGTCCATTCAATCGTGCACCGGGTGGCGGGACAGTCGATCGAGGCCAGCCCAACAGGGTCGGTTCCGTCGGCGACGACCTCGTCAAGGGTCGGGGCGGGGTTGGTGCCGTCGCACTCGGTGCGATGAATCGCACCATCGCCGTCGAGCCACCAGGCGACCCGCAGTTTCTTCTCGAGCGAGACGTCGGTGGTCCACCTGAAGGTGTTCAGCAGCGTATCCGCCGGGCCGATGCCGAGGTCGCACGTCGGGTCCACCCCGATCTCTTCGGCGCTCTGGGCGTCGGGGAGGAATCGGCTTCCGAGGATCTGCGCCCACCCCGCCTCTTCGACCTGGTTCCCCGCCTCCTCGCTGATGCGGAGCCCGGCGGTGAGAGCGGCGGTGGCGGCCGCGAGGAGGATCCCACCGATGGCCAGGCCGATGAGCAACTCGACCAGAGTGAATCCGCTTTCGCCGCCGAGCCGGGAGAAGGAGCCGCGAGACATCATGCGGACCTCTTGATGACCGCAGTCTCGAGCGCCGCGGTTGCCCCCGACGAGTCGACGCGAAGCCGGACCAGTTGCAGCCCCTCGTCCGGGTCGCCCGGCCCACAGTTCACGTCGAAGTCGTCTTCGGAGGTCACCTTTCCGTCGGCGAAGGCCGTATTCCTCAGGTAGGCGACCTCCACAATGGTGGCGGTGACGCCCGCCGGTGCAGAGGGCCATATGTAATCGGAGGCAAGGGCGCAATCGATGTAGCTCTCCGCTTTCACATGCTCGGCGAAGGAGCCGAGTGCCAGTTCGGCCGTGGCGAGGCTGCGCTGCATCCGGCCAATGTTGACGTCCAGTCGGAGCGCGCCGAGTATGGCCGTGGCCCCGATCGCGAGCACAACGATGGCGAGGAGCAACTCCACGAGAGTGAAGCCGGCCTCGGAGTCGCGTCGGGAGGTCACAGTTCTGTCGCTCCAATCAGCCCATAGATCGCCGAGACCAGAGCGATCGCCACGAAACCCACGATGACCGCGGCGAGCACGATGATCGCCGGTTCCACGAGCGCGGTGTACTTGGCCAGCTTGAAATCGAGTTCCTTGCCGTAGAACTCGGCTGCGGTTAGCAACTGGTCCTCCAGCGTCCCCGCACGCTCTCCGGCTCGCATCATCTGTACGGCGGGAACGGGGAAGAGCCCCGTAGCGGCAATCGGACCGGCGATCCCCTCACCCTGCATCATCTGGTCGCGGGCCTCGTTGATCCGTCGTTTGAAGACGGTGTTGCCGGTGCCTTCCCCGGCGATCTCGAGGGCTTCGGGAAGTGTCACCGCCGCCTCCACCATCGAGCCGAGGGCGAAGCAGAAGCGTTCGACGATGGCAGTCTTCACCAGATCGCCGAGCAACGGCAGCTTGATGACGAGCGCGTCGAGCTTGGACCTGCCCCAGTTCATTCGGGTGACGGCACTGAGGCTGAGCATCAGGGCGATGACGCCGACGCCGAGCAGCAGACCCCATGAGGCCAGGAAGTCCATGAGGCCGACGAGGATCCTCGTCACCAGCGGCATCTCGCCGCCGAGTTCGTCGAAGAACCCCTCGAATCGCGGGATCACGAAGACGCTGAGCAGGATGACGACCAGCACCGCCACCACGATCACGATGATCGGATAAGTGAAGGCCGAAGCCAGCTTGCGCTTGTTCTCCACGGCCCGCTCGATGTAGGCGGCGACCCGGTTGAGTGCGGCGTCGAGGTTTCCGGTGCGTTCCGATGCCCGCACGGCCCCCCGGTAGACGGCCGGGAAGACGTCGGGGTGCTCGCCGAAGGCCTCACTCAGGGTCCGGCCGCTGCGCAACGCGTCGCCCACGTCGATCAGCGTGGCCTTCATCGTCTTGTGCTCGGTGCTTGCCGCCAGCCCTTCGATCCCTTCCAGAATGGGGATGTCGGCCCGAACGAAGACGGCCAGCTGGCGGGTGAAGTGCATCAGCTCGGTCTGCTTGACCTTGCGGGGCGACAGATTGAACTGTCTGCGGACCCGGACCCGGGTCGGTTCCAGGCCGCGTTCCATCAACGCAGTCTTCGCCTCCCGGGAGCTCTTTGCTTCCACCTTGCCCCGGCGCCGTTTGCCGTCGGCGTCGCGGGCGACAAACCGGTAGCGGATCCCCTGTTCTTCCTTACGTCGAGTCACGTTCTCCACCGTCACGTTCCTGACACCGCCAGCCGGTCTTGGCGACTATGCGTAGTACCTCAACCCACGCAGAGTAGCGAAGTTGCATCAACGATGCGTAGCCAGGACTGGGGATACCGAAACGGAGAGAGTATTGGCAGTCCCCAGCGACCATTCTCAGCGGCTGCAACGGATGCAAGTAGTAGTCAGGCAGACTGACATTCCCCTCATGCACGATCTCCTTGATCTTGGCGAGCAGGTGATCGCCCTCGACCTCGACAGTCTCAGTGTGAACCTTGTCCTTGGCCATTCCACGCTCCTCTCTTCCAACGGAAGAGCTCGGTAGGGAAGATATGGACGCACCCATAGCCCGTTTTGGGCACGCAGTCATCCCCCACTCAGCAGGTTGGGATCTCGACCATATGCCCGGCGGTTGAAGCGCCATCAGAGCCAGAAGACCCTTGGTGTGTCGAGCCGGGCGGCACCTCGAGCGGCACCTCAGACACCCTGAGCCTGTTCTCAGGAGCTGCAGCCTGTGTCTTTACGGCGTCAGGACGGGCACCGAGCTGCACCCATGACGAGGGCGCATCAGGAGAGAATCTAGGTTGAGGGCCTAGTGCCCTAACAGGGCGTGGAGGTTCGAGTCCTCTCTCCGACACCGTAAATACCCGACCCTCCAGTAAGCCCCGCTTCCTGGAGGGTTACGTTCATCCGGAGCGCTCCTGAGACCTTGACTTCTAGGTGATCCGGGTAGATCGAGACCTCTTCGATCAGATCGGATGCCAGTGCCCAGCGTTCCTTCTCTGTGGCCTCCTGCCAGATCTCGTCAATGTCGATGTCGGCGAGGTGTCTGGCGACCTCCTCGAACGCCTGAGCGACCTCGTTGCGTTCCTCCAGGCGACGCCGGAGATCGGACAGCTCAGCTTCGAGCGCTTCGAGCTGCACCGTGAGTTCGGCTTCTTGTTCGGCAAACAGATCCGCACCGATCTTGTCGGCGTAATGGAGGTCGAGCAGCTTGCGTCGCCGCTCCCGAAGGTCAACAGCGAGTGCGGCCGACCGACCGACCCCCCTGCGGGTGCCCGGCACGGTCGCCTTCCGCAACTCTCGTCTAATGGCCTTCTGTAAGCCGTCGTCGTGCCCGAGGATGCGCAGACCGAGCACGGCAGCCCGTTCGATGCCGTTGACCGAGCGTCGTGGCTGGTCGCAGCCCTGGCCTCGATGCACGCATCGGAAGAACTGACTGCCCTTGCCGTTCTGATCCACCGATGCCACCCGACCGCACAGTCCACACCGGACAACACCTGACAGCGGGTGCTTACTCTGGCGGCGCCGACCCTTGACGAATCCTCGCTGAGCCTTGGCCCATTCGTCCTCGGTAACCAGCGGTCGCAATCAACTCGTTCAGCCTGAGATTGGTCGCCTTAGATGGTCCCGGGGAGGTGTACTGGCCAAAACGCTGCGACAGATTCGTTGTCTCGCCGACGTAAACACCCGTTCGTCCGGCACCGACGAGTCTTATTCGGTATACACCCGGTTTCGATGGCGCTGAAGGAAATCGCAGCCGGTTTCTCTTACGAGCGACTGTTCCGAGCACACGGAACGACAACTCAAGCGAGGCCTGTACCTCAGGGTCGGGTGGCTTGCGGCGTCCGAACATCTGGCATCATTTCGTCAGTGTCATCGCGGCCGAGAGTATCTCGATGGATGTTACCGCCGACGCCTCGCGCCCCGGGTTACCAGGTCCTAGGACTAAACACGCTTCTAACTGGCACCTCGCCGGGCACCCCGGCGGCTGGGCGGATCACAGGATGACGCAGCGACGGGGTTGCGAAGCGCTGGGCCACCAGGCCCGAGACCTAGCGCGAGTCTGGCTCGGGCCGGCATCGGAACGGCCCGGAGGTACTAGGTTTCGCTGAACCACTTACACCAAGGAGAAGTAGGCATGGCAGGTAAGACGCTCGTTGTCGGTGCTACTGGGAACGTAGGCAGTGGCGTCGTGGCATCTCTGGTGGGTAAAGGCGCTGACGTGCGCGGCCTTGCCCACAGCGATGAAGGGGCCACTGCGGTACGAGAAGCGGGCGCCGAGGCGGTGGTTGGGGAGCTGACCGATCCCGGTTCGCTGGCTGGTCCGTTCGACGGAATCGACGTTGCCTTCATCGTGACTCCAGGCATGGAGAACCAGGTCGAAATGGCGGGCAATGCGATCGAGGCTGCAAAGCAAGCAGGTGTCGGCCGAATCGTCAGGTCGTCGGCCTTCGTGCCCGAGCCGGCGCTGGACACTGCCCTGGGTCGGCAGCACCATGAGATCGAGCGCCTTGTCGAGTCCTCGGGCGTGCCGTACACCATCCTCAAGCCAACCTTCTTCATGCAGAACATCATGGGAGCGGCGCAGACGGTGGCCTCGGACAGCGTCATGTACTGGCCGTTCGGGGACGGACGGGCGGGCATGATCGACGTGAGGGACGTCGTGGATGTGGCGGTCGAGGTGTCGACGTCGCAAGGCCACGAGGGAATGACCTACACGCTCACGGGTCCAGCCTCGGTCTCGATGCACGACGTTGCCGCGGCGTTTACAAAGGTTCTTGGCAAGAAGATCGAATACGTAGACGTGCCGGTTGAAGCCGCTGTTCAAGGCATGGTTGGCATGGGAATGACGCAGTTCATGGCAGACACGAACGGGGAGTTGTTCCCGAACTTTGCGAACAATGGAGCCGACCGCGCCACCGACGATGTGCAGAAGGTGACGGGTCACCCCGCACGCTCGATCGACGACTTCGCTGGCGACTTCGCAGGCATGTTCGGCGGCTAGCAAAAGCCTGCAGTGGAATAGACTTGGAGGTCCGGTGGCCAACCGGGCAACCAACGTATGGAAGATGACCGCAAACACCGAGGACGAGATCGTTCGTGCCCAAGTGATGGCGATGATCGGTGCCGGATCCCAGGCAGAGTTCCAGGCTCTGGCCTTCCGAGCCCTGATGGGTATTGATCAACTGCGTGTCTACGACGTCGACCCCGCTGCGGTGGAGAAGCTTCGCCGCAACCTACAGCCCCTGGGTTTCGACATCCAGGAGGCCGGATCGACGTCGGAATCCGTCGTGGGTGCCGATATCGTGACTACGTGCACCGCTGATAAAGCCCGCGCCACCATCCTGAGCAGTGAGCAGGTGCCCGCCGGGGTGCATATCAATGCCGTCGGAGGTGACTGCCCGGGCAAGACAGAGCTCGACCCCGAGCTGCTGCGCCGCGCCAAGGTGTTCGTGGAGTTTCCGGAGCAGACGCGTGTTGAGGGTGAGATTCAGCAGATGGCACCGGACTTTCCGGTCACCGAGTTCTGGAAGGTTCTCACCGGTGCGGAAGAGGGTCGGACCTCCGCTGAGCAGATCACAATTTTTGACTCCGTGGGCTTCGCGATTGCGGACTTCTCGGCGTTGCGCTGTGCCCGCGACGCGACTGCAGGAACAGATCTGCAGACCTACATCGACCTGGTGGCAGACCCGGAGGATCCCAAGGACCTGTTCTCTCTGGTGAACACCTTGAAACCGGTGGGCTAGTGATGAGCGCCGAGCTTCTCACCGCAGCACACCTGGTGCCCATCCAGTCGCCGTCTCATGTGGTGATGGTGCGGCCGCACCGGTTCTCCGTCAACCCGGACACCGCCGCTGACAACGCCTTTCAGCGAAATCTCACTCAAGGAGGGAGAGCGGCAGCGGAGCAGGCCTACCGGGAAAGCACACAGCTGGCGGAGGCGTTGACCCGGGAAGGCATCGGAGTCACGCTGGTTGACGATGAGCAGGGCCTGAGCCCGGACAGCGTCTTTCCCAATAACTGGTTCACCACCCATGCCGACGGCCGGGTGGTGTTGTGCCCCATGTTCGCGCCAAACCGCCGGCATGAGCGCCGCTCAGACGTGCTGGAGCTGCTGGCGCGCGAGTTCGAGATTCGTGAGGTGTTGGACTTCAGCGCCGAAGAGGACGGCGGCGAGTTTCTCGAGGGGACCGGATCCGTGGTCATCGACCATCGGCGTGGCGTCGCGTTCGGGTGTCGCTCACACCGGTTGACCCCGCGACTGTTTCAGCGTTACTGCGCGGAGCTGGACCTGGAGCCGGTGCTCTTCGACGCCGTGGACTCCTCCGGGACGCCGATCTATCACACGAACGTGATGATGAGCGTCGCGACCGAGTTCGCGATGGTCGGCCTCGAACTCATTCCCGACCGCCGTCGCCGTGACGAGATCGCGCAACGGCTGGCCGAAACGGGCCGCACGGTGATCGCGCTCGATGCCTCGCAGATCGCGAATTTCGCGGGCAATACGCTGGAATTGTCGGGCAAGGAAGGGCGTGTGCTCGCGCTGTCG
>JACZST010000204.1 GCA_022574065.1 Acidobacteriota bacterium | reverse complement strand
CGTTGCCCCGATTCTCGATGACCTCGCAGGCGAATACGCCGACCGGCTCACCATCGCCAAGCTCAACGTCGATGAGAATCAAAACATCGCCCTCGACTACGAGGTGATGAGCATCCCGACTCTCGTCATCTTCAAGGACGGCGTCGAGAAGAAGCGCCTGGTCGGAGCTCAACCCAAGGAGCACATCGAGGCCGCGCTCGCCGAGTTCATCGGCTAGACGCCGCGCAAGCGGGTGGAACTATTCGGTCACCGCGCCCTGATCGTGACAGCGATCTCCGTTTCTTCGAGCGAGCGCTGCGGGTCGTGCAGGATCGTCAGGATGATCGTGGCGCCGACCCCGGCACTTTCAACCCGTTCGAGAGCGTCATCGCGTGTCGTGATTGGCTCGCCGTCGACGGCGATGATGATGTCGCCCGTCATCAAGCCCGCATCCGCGCTTGCGCTGCCACCGAGGACCTCAGTGATGGCTGCTCCCTCCTCCACAAGCAATCCGAACTGCCCAGCGATCTGGGGTGTGACGGTTAGCAGGCTGGCTCCGATGAAGGGTTGCCCGGCATCGGCAACGACGTAAGCGATAAAGGGGACCGCGCTGTTCACCGGGATGGCGAACCCGATGTTCTGTGCGTTACCCGCAATCGCCGTGTTGATGCCGATGAGCCGAGCTTCCGCGTCGAGCAGGGGACCCCCCGAGTTTCCCGGATTGATCGCAGCGTCGGTCTGGAGAACATCCTCGATCGAGGATGTATCGGTGCGGATCTGGCGACCGACCGCAGACACGATCCCGACCGACACCGACAACCCGAGACCCAGGGCGTTACCGATGGCTACCACCGGATCACCGACCTCGAGCCGGTCGCTGTCGCCCATCGAGATAGGTTCCAGGCCTGACGGGTCTTCGAGTAGCAGCAGAGCGAGGTCGCTGTTCTGATCCGCAGCCCAGATTCCCACCACCTGGGCATCACGCGGACTGCCGTCGAAGCCCACGACGATCACGCTCTGAGCGCCGGCAACAACGTGGGCATTGGTGAGAACGTGTCCCTCGTTGTCGATGACGACTCCGGTCCCGGTCCCGCTCGGAACCTCGCCTCCTTGCACGTCATCGAATTGAAGCTGTGTCTGGGTCACCGTGACCACGCTGGCCTCGACCGCCTTTACCAGCTCGGAGACATCCGTCAGTGTGACTGCGAGCCCGGGTTGGGCCCCCGAGGTGCTCAGGGGTGTGGTCTCGGTCACCACTCCAGGGCTGGTCGTCGTATCGCCGCCAGATGAGGTGCAGGAGACCGCAATGAGTAGGAGCGCCAGGGACGGAGCGACAAGCCGTAAGGCCATATCGGCGAGTCTACGTCGAGGCGTGGATGGTCTTGGCGACGTGTTCACCGAATCCATGCTCTCGCAACATTGTCGCCCCACCGACGTTCTCGGAAAGCATCGATGCTCGACTGATCATTGGTCGCTGCCTGCCCGCCCGGCTGATCAGCATGCCGAGGACTGCACGTTGTTTCGGTCCGCCGAGCGCCACTTCCTGCCCGTTGCCAACCGCGTCGAGAGGCCCCAAAACGAGGAACCTGGTAGGACGCGCCGCGTCAGGCATGCTCCAAACATACCGAAGCGATCTTGGAGGAGCCTTGGAGCCGGACCAGCACAGCACCGTCACAGCCGAAAACGCTTGGGCGAGAGCGTCCGGCACAGGGCTCCGGTGATAGAGCGTTACCGTCGTAATCGGAAACCGTGTGCGGACTACAGTCCCGGTCGACGCTCCAGGAGGTGCTCATGACGACGGACATTCACCGGGATCTCGACAAGGTGGTCGAACGTTGGGCGCTGCTCAACCATCCCTTCTATCAGGCATGGAGCGCCGGAACCTTGCCCGTCGAATCCCTGCAGACCTATGCGCGCGAGTACGGGACCTTCATCGGGCGTCTCGCCGACGGCTGGGATCGGGTCGGCAACGCCGAGCATGCAACGGAGGAACGCCATCACGCCGACCTGTGGGCCGATTTCGCCAAGGCACTCGGCACCACCGTGGTCGAGCCCGAGATCCCGGAGACGAAGGCACTCTTGGATACCTGCGACACGCTGTTCGCCGACACGGACCGAGCCTGGGGAGCGCTGTATGCCTTTGAGGTGCAGCAGCCCGGTACTGCGGCGAGCAAGCTCGACGGCCTCAACGCCTTCTACGACCTACCGGACGCGGCCAAGACCTACTTCGAGATCCACGCCAACGACCCCTATGAGTCGGTGATGATCCTCGATCATCTCGACGGCGTCGACGACGATGCCTCGGCTGTCGCCATCGCGGCGTGCGAGACGATGTCCCAGGCCCTGTGGTCGGCACTCACCGGGGTGTATGAGGGCACGGTCCCGGAGGCCGAGCGGGCCAACTAGGGGCTAGTCCGTCCCCCGCCGGCCTCGACCACCCAGTATTGGGGCGGCTGAAAGCGTTTCGTAAGGCCATCCTGACACCGTGTCGGGATGGCACAGAGAGTGCACGGTGTATTGGATCGAAGAGGGCGAGGGTGGAGATCGTCCGGATCGCCGCCCACGCCGCTCCGGTGTTCGATGGATGGGACCCGATCGCCGGCACCAGGCTGTTCTACGGGTCGGGTGTCACCCAGACCGCCAGCATCGAACCCAGAACACCGGAAGGTGAGATCTACACGACCCAACCGTTCGCCGCACTGGCCATCCTCAGCGGGGACCGGTCCTTCGACACCCAGTATGTGGGCACCCTCCCCACCGCCAAGGACTACGGCGATTTTGAATTGGAGTTCGAAGTAAAGCTCGACACGGAACTTAACTCGGGCTGTCAGATTCGCAGCAACAGCACGCCGGAGTACAAGAACGGCCGTGTCCACGGATACCAGGTGGAGATTTCGACCAACGGTCACGCCGGATTCATTTATGACGAGGCGCGGCGTGGATGGTTGAGTACGGATGTCGACAACCCCGAGAAGCAGGCGGAGTTCAAGGACGGTGAGTGGAACAAGTACCGCATCGTGTGCCGAGGCGATTCGATTCGGACCTGGATCAATGGCCGGGCGGTGGCCGACCTGACGGACGA
>JACZST010000203.1 GCA_022574065.1 Acidobacteriota bacterium | reverse complement strand
CTGCGTACCCAGGGTTCACAGCGCCATATATTGGGTTGTCAACCCTGGGTTGGTTCTCGTCATTGACATGTGAGTATTTACTCACCTATCTTGAGGCTATGGACGAGGTGTTCAAGGCGCTCAATGACCCGAGTCGACGTCTCCTGCTCGATCAACTGTTCGATCGGGACGCTCAGACGCTTGGTGAGCTGTGCGAATACCTCCCGGCCATGACCCGGTTCGGCGTGATGAACCACCTGTCGGTGCTGGAGGCCGCCGGCCTCGTCACTACCCGCAAGGTGGGACGTTCCAAGCACCACTATCTGAACCCGGTCCCGATCCGGCTCGTTCACGACCGCTGGATCAGCAAATACACCGAGCCCGTCGTCGGCGCCATGGCATCGATGAAGGCCCATCTCGAAGGAGGAACCAAAACCATGCCGGAGCCCAGCCACGTCTACCAGACCTACATCAAATGTGAGCCCGAACAAGCGTGGAACGCCATCGTCGATGGCGATCTCACCGTCCAGTACTTCTACAACACGAGGATCGAATCCGACTTCGAGCCCGGCGCCGCGATCCGCTACCTGTATCCGGACGGGAGCGTCGCCGCCGACGGCGAGGTGATTGCCATCGATCACGCCAAGCGACTGGAGATGACGTTCCACGCCCGCTGGGACCCCGAGCTCGAGGCCGAAGGGCCGGCGCACATGGCGTGGATCGTGGACGAGGAGTCGGGCCTGACCAGGGTCACCGTCGAGTACTACGACCTCGATCCGTCGAGCAAGAGCGCTAAGGAGTACGCCGGCGGGATCGCGTTCATCGTCTCCGGCATGAAGACGCTGCTCGAGACCGGACAGACGATGGCTACCGCTTGAACCTCGGGGTGTCGAACGCGGCGTGCAACCCGATGGCAACCAGGCTTCCGAGTTCAGGAAGTCGCCGCTGACCAATCCGTCGAGGAGCTTGAAATACTCGTCCGTTGCCGACGGATCTCCCGGCTCCCGGCGGCTTGAGATGAGCCACGTGGCTGCGAAGAAGATCGCGGTGATAAAGAGGAGCAGCGACACCAATCCGGCGACACCCGCCCTGCGAGATAGCTTGTCATCGGCTGCGGCCGCCGAGCTATGAAAATCCGTGCCGCCGCCGAGCACGCTACAACGCGGATGCCGGGGGCGCACAATACAACGCGGCCGCTTGCCTGGATGTCTGCGCTTCCCGACTTGAGACGATTGTCTGCTGCCTCCTCGGGCAAGCCCTCGACGATTGCTTACTGCTTCCTCGGGCAAGCCCTCGGAAGCTTGACTTCACGTCGGCAGGTCGATTCCGTTACCGTCCCCGCCGATGCGAGTCGCAATCCCCAAAGAACGCGCCCCCAGGGAAAATCGAATCGCTGCGGTTCCTGCCTCGGTCAAGACCTTCATCGACTGGGAGTGGGACGTGGCCGTGGAGACCGGAGCCGGCGTCGCTGCCGGTTATCCCGATGGAGCGTTCATCGATACCGGAGCCACGATCGTCCCGAACGCAGTTACGGCACACGACGCCGACCTGGTGCTTCGCGTAGGCCCCCCTACTCATGACGAGATTGCGCTGCTCCATGCGGGGTCGGTCCTGTGCGGGTTTCTCGATCCATTCGTTGCCACCGATCTGGTGGATGCCCTCGCCCAGCAAAACGTGACCGCGGTAGCCGTCGAGGCCATTCCCCGCATCTCTGTCGCTCAGTCGATGGATGCACTGTCGTCCCAGCAGAACGTGGCCGGCTACGCCGCGGTGTTGCTCGCCGCCGACGCCGCCCCCAAGTTCCTCCCCATGTTGGTCACCGCAGCCGGCACCATCCCACCGGCCCGCGCCCTGGTGCTCGGCGTCGGAGTCGCCGGGCTACAAGCGATCGCCACCTTCAAACGGCTTGGCGCCGTCGTGCATGCCTACGACATCCGACCCGAGACCAAGGAGCAGGTGGAGAGTCTCGGAGCCAAGTTCGTCGAGGCACCCACCCAAGCCGCAGACGAAGGCGGCTACGCCACTGAGGTCGACGCCGATACTGCCGCCCGCCAGCAGGAGGTGTTGGCAACGTTCGTTGCCGACGCCGATGTCATCGTCACCACCGCCCAGATCCCGGGCAGGCCCGCTCCCCAACTGATCACCGAGGAGATGATCACACCGATGCACCCGGGATCGGTGATCGTCGACATGGCGGCCTCGACCGGAGGCAACGTCGCCGGGTCGCGGCCAGACGAGATCATCAACGTCGGCGGGGTCGCGATCTACGGCCCGACCGACCTTCCCAGCCGGGTGGCCACAGATGCCAGCCGCATGTATGCGCGGAACCTTCAGGAGATCGCCAACAGGATGCGCACCGACGCGGGCATCACCATCGATCTCGACGACGACGTAATCGGCCCGGCCACCATCACCCACGAGGGTTCGATCGTGAACCCGAGGACCCGATCTGTCATGGGGCTCGACGAGGAGGGGTCGTGAGCGAAGAGTTCATTCAGGGCATCGTGGTGTTCGTCCTTGCCGCCTTTGTCGGTTTCGAGGTGATCTCGAAGGTGCCGGCGACGCTGCACACCCCGCTCATGTCGGGGGCAAACGCCATCTCCGGAATCACCATCGTCGGTGCCCTCATCGCCGCCGGTCTCGGTGAGGGAACGGTGGCAGCAATTCTCGGGTTCCTTGCCGTCACCTTCGCAACCATCAACGTCGTCGGCGGCTTCCTGGTCACCGACCGCATGCTCGAGATGTTCAAGAGGAAGCCGGCGAAGAGAGAATGACCACCCTCCTCTACCTCGCTGCCGGCGTCCTGTTCATCCTCGGGCTGCGCGGGCTCGGATCGCCCCGGACTGCGCGGCGGGGAAATCTGCTCGCCGCCATCGGGATGTTGCTTGCCATCGTGGTCACCGTCGCCGACATCATCGATGAGCCGGGTGTCGTCTGGGGGACGATCATCGCCGGATTCATCGTCGGTGGCGGCATCGGGGCCTATCTGGCCCTGCGGGTGCAGATGACGGCGATGCCGCAACTGGTTGCCGCGTTCAACGGGTTTGGCGGCGGTGCATCCGCCCTGGTGGCGTCGGCCGAGGTCGTGGCCACGGACGGCGTCTTCTCCACCGAGACCTCCGTCACCGTCGCGTTGTCCATCGCCATCGGT
>JACZST010000017.1 GCA_022574065.1 Acidobacteriota bacterium | reverse complement strand
GACCACCCCCTTTGGAACAGACCCAAACTCGCTTTTGCACCCTCTACTGGGGTTCCTGGCTGGCCATCCTGTCCATTATTGCTTCACAAGTGTCCATTATTGTTTCACCAGTGTCCATTCGTGGTTCAAGAATGTCCACGAAGGCTCACGCGTGGCCCGCCAAATACGTCCCGCTGTGGTCGAGTCTTGGCATTACCGGACCGATCATGCCTTGCCGCATCGAGGTACGCGGCAAGGACTGGTGAACTGCTAGTTCACCGTCAGGCTGCCTGGGCCTAGGTCAGGACCCAGAGGCGCCCCCGAGGAGTCGTCAAGCCGAGCCAGGCCCGATACGAGGAGGTGGGTTGTTCCCGGGGTCAGCAGCTCGACACTGAAAGTTGCCAGCAACGCGCGGTCGAACGGCCCCTGGAGCACTCCGCCAAGGTCCACCGCTGCGATGGTGACGGACTGGCCTGGAAGTTGACTCAGCACGACACTGAGCTCGAACCCGGTGTCAGGGTCGCTGTAATCAGGGAATTGCACGTCCACGATCCGAGCTGTTTGCGGGTCTCGAACCACCACGGTAGGTGAAACCCCGCTATCGAGGTCGCCGCGTTACTCAGCACTAACTCGACAGGAACCACCTGTCCGACGGTGCCCTGTGCATCCTCCACGGCTAGCGCCAGCGATCTGGGGGCAGGCGTAGACGCTGATGGAGGTGGGGCGTCGCTGGCGGCGTTGAAGAGGTCGGCTACTTCCTGCGGAGTGAGGACGCGGTTGTAGAATCGCACCTCGTCGAGGAGGCCATCGTAGTCCTTGGTGGTGCCAGTGCCTCGACCCAGCCGGAGGTCGACGGTATTGGCGATCCTGCCGGCGCTGACAGTGGTATCTGAGCCGGCGAGGACACCGTCTACGTAGGCGCTGATCGACGTATCGTAGTCCCTGATGAAGACGACGTGGTGCCAGAGTCCGTCGGCAAGATCTCCGACCGAGCTGTTGAAGCTATCCTGATCTACGCCGTCGTCGACCTGGAACTTGAGATCTCCACTGGCGCTCGGAGCCCTGATCTGGTAGAAGACGGCGCCACTCTGCTTTTCCAGCATCTCACTCCCGCTGGTGGTGCTGTCCTTGAACCACAAGGAGATGGAGAAATCCTCGTTGGCACCGAAGTCGATGACGTCGCTGTGCGGAATGAGTACGTACTCGTTGGAGCCGCTGAAGTCGAGGGCCTTGCCCAGCTTGCCATCGACCCAGGCGGGGCTGTTCACCAGGGTGCCGGTGTTGCCGTTGCCCGAGGAGTCGTTGGCCGTGGAGCCGGAGCCCTCATCGAAGCTCCAGTGGGCGATGAGACCTTCGGCGGTGACAGTCACGGATGCCGCGGCGGCGATCAGATCACCGGTGTCTGTCAACAAAAAGGCCATTGCCGTGTCGGCGAAACTACCTTTGACAGTGCCCGCCGTGAATAGGCCACTGGGATCTATGGAGCCTCCTCCCGCGATAACGGTCCAGTTGGGTGTACCGGCCACAACATTTCCGAATTTGTCTCGTAGGACGGATTCAAATTGTGCGCTCTCCTGTACGGCGAGCGACATACTCGACGGGACGACTTCCAGACTCACAGGAGGCCCCGGCTGCACGGCGATAAGATCAATCTTGGCAACACCGGCGGCGTCGCCCGGCCCGGAAACCGTAAGCTGAACAGTGTAGCTTCCTGCGATGGTGTACACGTGATCTGGATTCTGCTCGGTGCTGGTCGTGCCATCTCCAAAGTCCCAATCTACGGAAGAGATTGGCCCCTCGGATGTGTTGCTGAAATGGACTGTCATCGGTGCGCTTCCGGACTCCACGTCGACCGAAAACGAGGCTGAAGGCGGAACCAGCGTAGGAGTATCCGTGGGTTTGGCCGTCGGCGTTGGAGCGGTCGTGGGCGTGGCTGTCAGCGTTGGTGTGGGAGCACCGGGTGGAGTGACCGTCGATGCCACGGCCAACTCAGGCGTTGGCGTTGGGGTAGGGGCCGCCGCCGTCAGAAGTGGAAAGCTGGCGGGGGAACGCGCAGGTGCAGGCTCAGGCCCGCCGCAGGCCACGCCGGTTGCAGCGGCGAGCGCCAGGACACCGATAGCGAAGTATCTCTTCACATCTCACTCTGGGCCCGGGACCGTTCGCGATCACAGCTTGGACCAGGACAGGTGTCCATGCCCCACAGTGTAGTTTGACTTGCTCTTAGAGGAGCAAACCTACTCGACAAGGATATTACACGATGAAAGTGAAAAATCTGGTGAACGATTGGTGAAGCGGACAAATGAACCGGGCTCGTCTGGCGTCGGCGACGAGATCACTGACTTTGAACGCCGGGAAGGGGGATCGCGTGGGTCAAAACGCACCGCGGAAATTGATGGTTATCGGGCCTCCCAATTTCCTTTCACCGGCGGTATGTCGCCGTGCCGGAGATATTCAACGTCCGCAACGTCAATTTCATAGGTTTGCGTACTGGTAGTCATGTCGAGACTCCTTCCTGTTGTGCTTAGGATTTGGGTGCGCTCAGATTAGTTGTGGGCCGCTCCGTCAGGATCCGAGTTGGCTGCCGCCCCACAGTGACCTCCCGGGCTGGTGCGGAGAGTTTAGCAGCGGCTCTTCGAGCCGGTCAACTTGTGGTGAGCTGGCCGAGCGGCCGCAGGCTTGAAGCACGACTTGCGGTCCGTCGGCGTTATGCTCCGAAATGGGGTACTGGTTGCCTCCTAGCTACCGAGCGGCCTAGAATAGGCGCACCAGAAGGACTTGGTTTTGGACACTTGTCCCCACCGACCCACGGTCGTTGACGCGTTTGTTCGTGCTGGTGATAGGCACGCCAGAGCGCCTAACTGAGCTCATTGACGCCCGGCGAGCACTTGGGTATACTGCACTCCCTGTTTACAGCTTCACATCCCGCGTCCGCGCGGCCTCGAAGATTTCGAGAACCCGGAAGATCCCTACACAATGCCCGTACTCTCTGCGTGCCATGCGACGCAGAGGACTTGGTGAAGACGGCGGAGGTGGCGAGCTCCACCTCTAAGAACCCTTGGCAATTTGGCGGAGCGGATCGCCCATCGTGCCGCCCTTGTTCAGTTACTTGCCAATCGCGATTCGAAGTGCGCTGCAAAGAGTGTAAGACCTCCGAAGCGTTACACGCGCCACGCGCGTGAGGCTACGGTTGGTCACCGGCGTTTGGTCGTCCACGCCTTCGCCTGCGTGTCTCCGCCCATAAATAGATCTCGTCGCCCGTTCGCCGGATCGTGACGTTCCTCTCCAACCGTCCTGCCGCAGCTCCGACCTGGTTCGCGAACAAAGGCCAGATTTGGAAAATCGAAGAAGCGTCGCTCCCTGCGGTAGCCACAGAGCGACCTAGAATGGCCGCACCATAACGACCTGGTTTTGAATTGATCAGCCTCCCGGTTTCATCGCAAAACCGAAGCTAATGGTTCTAGTCCCCCCAGCGCCACTCGCATCGGTTCAACAGAAGTTCCCAGATTGCTTGCAAGTCCCCACTTCATGTCTAACATCTGCTCTTTCGATCTTCACCAACTGTCACGTACACGTCACCGGCTTGGCCACCCCGTTGTGCTACCTTACTTCTCTGTCGTGATAGAATCTGGCCTGCGATCCAGCTTGGGAAGACTGCAGACGTTGGGCCCACATCTTCCCATCCGTCGTCACTTCCTGGTCTTCGAAATCTCATGTCCCGCCGATAGCTAGGCAAGGCGGCAGCTTTAGCGGCACCCGGCCAAGGGGGTATGGAACCTTCATGCGACGACCTCTGGCAATTCTTCTGGCAAGCGTGTCCGTCATCGGCGTTGGGCTGTTGGTCGTCGCCCTCGTAAGCGCGGCAGCGCCGGTGGTAACAACGGTTGTCACGGATGCGGACTACAAGTCGGTGACGGTTACGTTCTCGGAGTCGGTCACCGGAACAGGAACCGATGGTGCCGTTGTGCTCGCCGACGTTTCTGCGACGACAACGGGGGCGACGCTCATCGCGGTTACTCACGCTGACACCGTGCTGACACTTGTGTTCGACGGCCCCGTCCAGCCCGCCACAGCGGTTCTGGCCTTTGCCGGTACTAACGCGGCTGGGGTCACAACTGGTGTGCCGCTGTCCTCGGCAGATTGGACGGCAGTCGAGGCGTCGCTGCGAGCGATCTCACTTCCGACCGCGAATGGGGTGCCGATCGCGGCCGTGTGGTTTTCGGCGACCACGACCCTAGGCGATTTGCTGCCGGCCGCGATGGCATCGTCGCTGGACCTGCCCTCGCAGATCACGATCACGCGCACGACTACCACCTTCGACGTGGCCTTCGACGGTTCGATCGCGTTAGCGACCACGTCGATCGCTGCAGCCGTGGACGTGGACGCAACGGTTGCCGACCCGTCCGCGGGCTACGGTGTATCGCTCGGCGGCCCTTCCGCTCCCCAGTTCGACCTTTCGATCGGGGTCGGTGGAACAATCGTCTTGGATAACACTGGCGCGCTCACTTCCGGCTCATTGTCACTCGAGCTCGACGCCTCCGCCTCCCGTACCCTAGACGGCACAATCGGTTTCGTGGCTGCGTCGGTCGAAACGACGATGTTGCTCGATGCCAGCTTCGGCTTCGATCCGACGACTACCGACGCGCCAACGGTCACACTCACCCAAGCGGACATCACGCTCGGCACGGTGACCATCGATGGGCTGTCCACAGTCCCGATAACCATCCCCGGACCGCTGGTGACCTTCGAGTGGCCGACCTTGCCGACGACAGCGAGTGACGGATTCCCGGCTGTCGCCACCGATACCGGATGGACCAGCGCCGGCCTGCGGAAGCTCACCAACATCGGCATCAACGACCTCCTCTTCGCTCCGAGCGGGTTGGCTACGTGGCTGGGCGCTGCCCAGGACGGTGGACTCCTTACCACCAACCTGCCGATCGTCGGTACGACTCTTGGTGAGAGCATCGGCGTGGCCGAGACACTGGCCATGGCCCAGAACCAGATAGAGGCCGCCGTCAGCGTCGCGGGCGGGCCGTTCGCGCTTGACCCAACACCACCAGTACTAACCGCGCAGAACCTCTGCATTGAACTAACGCCTCTCCGGGTGCGCGCTGAACGGGTGCGCGCTGCCGAGGCCGATCAAGCCCTCTCCGATGCTTTGGCAGACCCCGACGCGCTCTGGAACCTCGAAGACCGGGAACCCACGGATGAAGAACTGGAAAATGTGGTAGCGCCAATTCTCGTCCTCATCTCCAGCGTCGACGTCGACGACGCTGCCATCACAGCCGCGTTCGAGCTGATCTGTGGCCAGCTGTTCGGCTCTTTGACCCTGGATCTTGTGGCTGGCACCATCGAGGCTGACCTGTCAGTCCCGGCCGCGGTATTCGATTTCTTGGAAGGCACCACCCCAGGGATTGACCTTGGGTTCGAAGCCGCCGGGTTGGGCGCGCTGTCGGTGGGCGTCGCCGAAGGTACCTGGAGCGGCACCGCCTCGCCGAATATTGCTTTCACACTGGGCGTGAAACTCGATAGCGACGAGGTTCTGCTGAGTCACGCCCTAGTGGTTGACCTCGACGACCCTCCCAACGGCCGCGGGGAGGAGGACGTGACTGCCGCTCACCGGATCTACGTGCCCGCCGGTGACTCAATAGCCAGTAGCTCGGTCTCTATCACAGGTACGGGTATCTCCGGAGCGGCGCAGATCGGTTTCCTGGACCTTGCCATGACAGGGAGCGTGTCGCTTACACCGACCGTGACACTGACGCCCATCGACCCGGGGAACGGCGTCGCTGACGGCAAGGTCGATCTGGCCGAGTTGCTCTTCGCTGCGGTGCTCGATGATTCTGGCGACCGGAATATCGAGTCTGTCCTGAAAGTGGCGTTGATCGGTGACGATGTCGACACGCATTTCGTCCTGTCGAATAGCCTCCTCGGTACATCTGCGAAGCTCGACATCGCCGGGGACCTGTCAGGCCTTTTCACGGGCGGGACGGTCGAGTTTCGGACGACGGAGATCACCGGCCCGGGTGCCGTCGACCCTGACACCCTGGCCATCGGCCAGACCTTCGGCGACAGCCTGAACGTGTCTGACATAACGGCCAGCGAGGTCGTCGCCATGGTCTCCGAGCTGCTGGAGGGGTTGGCCTCCAACGCGACCGAGGGTGCCGGAGATCAGCGGATCCCGATCATCGACGTGAGCCTTGACGAGGTCGCGGGGTTCACCGCCGCCCTCGCTGATGTCGCCGACCGGGTGCGCAGTCGTGTGCCGACCTCTGTTAGCGAGCTCGAAATGATTGTGAACGACGCGCTCGCTGCCAACGGCATGGGCCTGGTCACGGTGGGCTTCACGACTTCCGGACCCAGCGGTGATCCTGAGCTGACGCTGACCGTTGACGCCAGTCTGGAGGCGGCCGCGTCGTTCCCTGTCAGCTTTAACATCGCCGATGGTGGCGGTCCGCTGCGAATTGCTCCGGTTGATGGCGGCGCCCGCCTCGACGCGGCCGTCGCAGTCGATTTCCAGCCGACGCTTGGCATCCGGTTCAACAGCTCGATCCCGTTTGGCGAGCGTATATTCGTGCGGGATGTGTCCGCGCGGTTCGACTTCTTCCTCTCAGGCTCCGCTGAGGGCGGGGTCCGATTCGGTCCCCTCGAGGCGACGGTCAGCGGCAACGTCTCGATCGGCGACACGGACTTGACCTCTGGCGGGTTCATCGCTGAGCTGAGACGCACCTCCAACGGCAGCCTCACAATCCCACTGTCTGCCTTCCCGTCAGACGTTAGCGTGGGGATCAGTGGATCGGTGCCGGTGGACGCTACATTGGGCCTCGACGTGCCGCTGCTCGGCGTGTCGGGCTCGGTCGGCGTGACCGGCAGCGTGCCGGGGACCGTCGCGTTCGAGGCGCCTGAGCTCACGGTCGACATCGACGTACGCGCCCTGTTGCGCGAGCTCGTGCCGGACCTTGGCACCCTTGTCGAAGGCGCCATCGAGACAGCACGGTTCGTGGCCCGCGGCGCCGACGAGGTCGCGGAGATGGGTGATGACATCCCGGTCGTCGGCGGCGACGTGACGGCCCAGTTCGGCGACATGTCCGACCTGCTCAACGACATCGCGGACGAGCTCGAGGCCGCCGTGGCACTGCTCGAAAGCGATGAGGGAGATCCCGCGGCATTCCTCGAGGGCGAGCTTGATGCGTTCTTCGCATCCATTGGCTGCACCGTCTGTGACGCCGATGTCTACTGGACCGGTGACGGCCCGGACCTCACCCTGTTCACGGCTAGCGGCATCGAAGTGCTGCTCACCTTGGCCGCCTCGACTAGTGCGACCATAGGTACGACCGCGAGCCTCGGACTCGAACCGGTCATCGAGGTCGAGTTCGACGTCACCAATGCAACCGTGACCATTGGCTACACTGCGTCGATTGGTCTCGGGCTCGACGTGGAGGACGGATTCTACCTATTCCCGGGCATAGACAACGGGGACCCTGATGACGCCGCCGATACCCTTCTTGAGATCTTCGCGAGTCTCGATCTCAACAGCTCCGTTACCCTGACGTTGGCCGGATTGACTGCAACAGCGAATGCGGTGGTGACGGTGGGCGGCCCGTTGGCCGGTGGGACGGCGGCGGGCCTCAAGGTGGATATGCCGGAGCGGTTGCCGTTTTCTGAGATCGTGAACCGCAGCCGCTCGATGAGCGATACGCTCTTGCCGTCAATCAACGCGGACATCCACGCCGACCTGCCCGTCGAAATCGTCATCGGCACTGAAACCATCGGGGTAGGCCTCAAGATTCCATTCGTTTTTGACTGGGAATTCTCCGACACCCTCGCGCCGTCCTTCAACGACGCGACCTTCGACATCGAGGATGCCACTCTGGACGTCGGCTCGCTCGCGAAGGTGGTCGCAGACACCGTGGACGAATTCGACAAATACAATCCACTGAGCGTGCCAGACGTCCGGACGGCTCTCGGCACAGAGGTCCCCCTCATCGAACAGACCGTGAGAGAGGCTATGGTGGCGCTGTGCAACCTCGGCGGCCTTGGCGCCACGTGCGATGCATTCGAGTTTCTCTCGGATACGGCACTGCTAAAGATGGAGCTCAACGCTTTCGCAGCCGAAGGGGGAATACCAATCGGCTCATTCCAGATTTTCCCGGCGCCCCCCGAGGGCACCAGCCGCTACACCCCACCCATCGCGCCTTCCGTTGCACTTTCAGTGGAATCGGCCTCCGTCGCGGACGAACTGTTCGACAAGATCCAGGAGTTGACCGGCGGATACATGACGCTGCCGATCCTGACCGATCATGAAGCCATCATGGGCATCTTACTGGGCGGTGGGCTGACCAGCGAAGTCGACTTCATCCGCTTCGAGATTCCGGCCGATGAACCCCTCATCCTCGGCCCATCTTTCAACTTCAAGCGCAAGCTCTTTGACCTCAATACTGGATTTATCGACGGCTCGCTCTCGGTTGCGCTCAACGGCGGCATCGGTTTGCACATCCACGGCGGCTTCGGATACTCCTCCCGCGGGATCCAGACCGGAAATCTATTCGATGGGATCTTCCTCATCGACAGTGCCGGCACCGAGATCTCTATCGGCGCCAGCATCAATGCCAGCGTCGATGGCAAGTTCTCGGTACTCTTCGGTGTGGCCTCGGTCAGATTCAGGGGTTCCGGCGGCTTCTCCGCCACGGCCGGCGTCGATCTATTCGACGAGTCGCCGGTGTTGGTGGGAATCGGGGGTGGGGACGGCAAGCTGTACTTCGACGAGATCGCCGTCATCGCGGATGCTTACCAGGCCCCCGTTGGCCTTGACCAGGAGACGTGGTCCTTCCTGTGCATGTTCCAGCTCAACACGAGAGGAGAATGGCACCTGTCCTTCTCCGGCAAGGCCAAGGTGCTCGGCATCACGGTCTTCAATGAGTCATTCAGCGACGGTGACACGCTCTGGGACGAGACGATCTCATGTGAGCTTCGCACCCGCATCGCCCGTGTCGAGGGGCGCCAGCTCATTCTCCACGCCGGGCCGAATGCCGATGAACGCTTCGACGGCGAAGGAGACGTGGCGGAGGACTTCCAAATCGTCCTCGAGGGCGAAAACGTCCGAGTCCTATGGTTGCCGCCTGTTGCTAGCAAGCCTTCGCGTACCTTCCCGCTGTCCAGCTTCGACACCATCCTGGCCGACATGGGAGACTTCGACGACAAGGTGGACGTGGCCAACGCCATCACCCAACCGGTCATCGGCCGCGGCGGCCCCGGCGACGACACGCTCAAGGGTGGCGGTGGCCCTGACGACCTTAGAGGCGGCCCAGGGAACGACATCATCGACGGGCGTGGCGGTAATGACGCGCTCCGAGGCGAAGCTGATAATGACACGCTCATCGGTGGCACGGGCAATGACGAGCTCATCGGCGGCGCCGGGAATGACGACTACCGCTTTGACGATGGGTTCGGCGTGGATGAGGTTACGGACCCCTCCGGCAGCGATACGCTCGACTTTCACCTTGTGGCCGTTGCGTTGGTTGGATCCACTGCATTCGGCGACGCGACAATCACCGCGGGCCTCTCTTCCGTTGCGTACCGCTCCAGCGATATCCACGTGCTGATCGCCGGTACGGGTGACGATACGTTCCGGTTCAAGAATTTCGAGCCCAACGGTTTCAGCTTCGATGGCAATGGCGGCTCTGATGAGGCCACATTCGAGGCCGGACCTCGAGACCGGCAGGTATCGGTACACGACACCGGGTCGATCGCCGACACCGACATCGTGACGATCATCGGCACCTCGGGAGCCGACGAATTCCTCCTGCGAGCGGGCTCGACCGAGCTTGGGGTGGAAGGCACGCAAGGCTTCGTTGCCAAACTCACCGGGGCCGGAGTCGACCGTTACGACTACGACGACTCCATCGAGAATCTCGTAGTGGACGGGGGACTCTCGGGCGACTCGTTCACCCTCGACGACAACGCGGCGAACACGCACATCATCGGCGGTCAAGGTGACGATGTCGTGCAGGTAGGTCAGATCTTCGGCAAGGCCGACTGTGAGCCTGACAACGACCTTGATGACGCCTGCCCAGGTGATGTGGACTCGGTTCGCGGTCTTGCGGCCGGCGTTGCGGGCGTCCCTGACTACTTCATGACCACGGTTATCACGCGTGGCCACCTGTCCAATGGAGTGACTCATTCACTGGTCATCGACGGTGGAAGCGAGAACGACACGATAACCGTGTTCTCGAACCAAGCGCCGGTGACCGCCAACGGTGGAGAAGGTAACGATCAGTTCGTCGCCCGGGCTTTCATCATAACTGCGAGCGTGGTACTGAATGGCGACGGCGGCATCGACGATTTTACGTACGTCGTGAACAATCTCTTGAGTATTGACGGCGGACCCGGGGTCGATACTTTCACAATAGTGGGTACCGAAGCCGACGACGGCTTCATCATCGACGTCGACGCCGACGGTCACCCGACGGTCAAGGTCTGTAAGATTGGCGGTGACGGACTACCGGACCCCGACGGGGTGTGTGCGATCAATTCCGTGTCCCAGTCCATCGAGGTGTTCGCGGCGTTGGGCCTCGAGGGTGACGACGTTTTCTGGATTCGGGCCACCATCGGATCGTCGCTCGTTGAGCTCAGCGGTGGGCAACACTCCGACCGTTTCGTAATTGGTGACGGAGTGCTAACGTCCATCAACGGTCCAATCTTGATCTCCGGCGAGGAATTCCGCGCTGCTCCCGCGATACCTAACCCGGTGGTCCTGCCGGGCGAGGACACTACACCCGCCTTCGAACCTGCGGCCACGGGTGGCACCAACCGTGGTGATGAGCTAGTAGTTGACGCGACGGTCGACACCACCGGGTTGACGGGCGAGATCGCCTCGTCGACGGTGACCGGCTTCGGCATGGCCAGCGGGCCGTTCACCATCGGCAGCGGTGAAGATGAAGTCACCATTCCGAAGATACTCAACTACATAAACCTGGAGTTCGCGACAGTCCGGTTGGGATCAGGTGATGATGTCGTTTTGATCTCGTCAACCCACGTCGGCAACAGCACATGTGACAGCGACGGTTGCCCACTGGCCGTACTGACCGGTGCCGGAGCCGACCTCGTCGACGTACAGGCGATCGCCGGCGACACTGTGATCGATCTGGGCCCCGGCAACGACACCGCCAGGGTCGGCGAGCCAAGCCCGGAAGGTGATCTCCTGGATCAGATCGACGCGGCCCTCCTGGTTAACGGGGGACCTGGCGTTGACACCCTGGAACTGGATAACACCGGGGCCTCTTCCACCCGGCTCGACATCGATCCAGGCCTCCTAACCGAAGCAGGACTCGCCGCCGCAGGCGTCTCGCACACAAGCATCGAGATGGTGAACGTCCTCCTAGGGAATGCCTCCGATATAGTCAACATCCGAGGAACCGCAGCCGATGCGGACGAGACCCACGTCTATGGCAACGACGGCAGCCAGGTCTTCTATGTCAGCTCGGCGGCATTCTTCGCCCCGGGCACAGGGACCGACCACCTCGGAGGGAACCTCGATGACTTCCATAGCCCGCTGTTCATTCACGGCGGTGGTGGTGACAACAACCGACTCCTGATAAGCGACCGCGAGGCGGCAAGCGGCGATTTGGATGTTACCTACGACGGAGCGGTCCTGACCGGCCTGGCGCCGGCCCCGATTACTCACGACGTGGACGGCGCCTTCGGGGGCGGGATCACTATCTGGAGCTCGGAATTGGCGGACGTGATCACGGTGACCGGGACAGATGTGTCGACCGCTGCGGGCACGCGAACCTTGACCATGCTCAACACGGGCGATGGCGATGATATGGTCACCGTGGCCATCACCAATGGCGTCGACCCTGTTCTGGTTCTGAACACGGAAGAGGGCGACGATACCGTGGACGGCAGCGGCTCCGGCCTCGGGCTGATCGTGTTCGGCGGCCGCGGTGCAGACAACCTGTCTACCGGCTCTGGAAACGACATCGTATTGGGCGATCTCGGCAATGTCTCGACCGAAGATGGCGGCACGATCGTTGGCAATGGCGGACCAGGTGATTTCACGGATGGTGGCACCCAGCCCCTCGACATGGTGACGCTGCGAAACGTTGGCACCACGGTGCTCGCGTCACCTCCTGGTTCCGGTGGGCCTGATACGATCTTCGGTGGCCCCGGTAACGACGAGATCTATGGCCAGCAGGGCAATGACGAACTGCACGGCGACGCCGGCGACGACGTCATCGAAGGAAACTCCGGCAGTGACACCATCTCTGGTGGCGACGGGCAGGATGATCTCATCGGTGGAGGCTCGGCCCTCGATGGCGTGCTCGACGGCGATCGTTCGTGGACAGTCGCCGGTGTGGGCCTCGCCGACGAAAACGACATCATCGACGGCGACGGTGGCGCCGACGTACTGCTCGGCGATAACGGTTGGATCAAACGAGTATACAAGTTCGACGGGACCCCGACCACGCTTGCCGATCTATTCTTGCCGCAGAACCCCGACTACGACGATGTAGTGGTGCGGCAAACGCTGGTGTCGGACATCATCGACCCTGATGGGTCATTCGGCGCAGACCTGCTCCGCGGCGGCGACGGCCCGGACGAGCTGTATGGTCAACTCGACACGACTCGGACCTCGCTCGGGGGCAACCTTATCGAAGGCGACGAGCTGTACGGCGGGGCAGGCGAGGACGTCCTGCTTGGTGACCTCGGTGTGGTCACGACGGTGCTGGAAGACGGATCGGCCGCGACCGAGATCACCGATGTCGGCCCGTTTGTGTCTGCCACCCTGCGGGCCCTCGGCACGCTCACCCGCGAGGTGACGTTGTTCCTCCAGCAAGACGGGGACCACGTGGACACCGCCGATGGCTCGGACCCCTCGCAGTTTGGTGCGGAAGGTGACGACCTGCTGCTCGGTGGAGACGGCAACGACGTCATCCATGGAGGGTCCGGCGATGACGTCGCCAATGGCGACGCCGGCGACGACGTCGTATTCGGCGGAGACGGGAACGACGCGATCTGGGGAGGCCCAGGCAATGACGAATTGTTTGGCGGCCACGATGAGGACGCCCTCGACGTACGGCCGCGAGACTTTACAACTAGGGTAAAGGGCGTGACCCTTGGGCCCGACCCCGCAATCTGGTTTGAGGCAGCACCATCGGCAGACGCGTTGGCCGGCTTCGACCTTGCGTACGGTGGCTGGAACACCGACGAGCTGCAGGCGGACGTGATGGTCAGCAGTCCCAAGTCGGCGGCAGACCGTTTGGTCGACTGGCACGGTGCTTTCAACCGCTATCTGGCATGCAGCGGTGGTCGGGGCGGAGCGACCTTCCTCAGGGTCGCCTCGCCCTCTATGCGCACCTTCTTCGCAGACCTCGTGGTGGGTCGTGGTGCGCTGGCCGCTTCGGGGGCACGCGAGCTCGGGCTCGTCGAAGTCGCCGATGGCAAGTACAACAACGGGTCGGTCGGTGGGAGCAACCACGTGGAATGTAGCAACCCTGCCGCGAGTAGCGAAACGTTCACCGGGTCTTGCGGCGATTTGACCGGCGACGATACTGTGAACGTATTCGACGCCATTACAGTGCTCCAGATCATCGTCGGACTGGCTGAGCCCTCGACAGTACAAAGTGCCCTGGCGGATCTTAATCGTGACGGGGACATCAACGTATTCGACGCGATCACACTATTGCAGATTATCGTGGGGCTGACTGATGTTCATGCGTGCGGGCCCGTTGCCTCGTGACCACCGGTCTACACCTTGGAACTAGGCTGCAACCAGCACCGAATTTCCGTGTTCAGGGTATGATTCGACCCTTTTCAAGAGGCGACCTTCAATAGGCCCAGCCTCCGATTCCTCGTAGTTGAGCCGGAAGAACGGATCGAGCTCCCGTCGAGGCTTCACAGCCACCACTTCCTTGTCCCGGAGCCAAACCTCATCGAAGAGGGTTCTAGCTAGCTTGTTGCGCTGTTCCTGGGTGGCCGCCATCCAGGCTGCCGGGACATCAGCCAAAAACTCGGCGAGCCTGGCTAGTACGTCAGCCTCGGTTTGCCCTGACGCTGGGAGAGCATCGAGTCTGCGGCCTACGTCACTCCGGCGAGCTAAGTACTCAGCTTTGGTGAAGTCGCCCCACTCGTAGAGTTCCTTGGCCCGCTTCAGCTGGGCCTCCAGCCGCTTCCGCTCTCGCTCGATCTCCGAGTGTTTGGTCTCAGCCTCCGCCTGGGACTCCAGAATCCGCTGCTGATAGTCCGGCGGTATGCTGAATGCAGCGAGGTAATCGACGGTCTGGCGTTCGTAGACAGAGAGTGAAGCCGACTTGTGCTCGCACCCTCTGCCCTTCTGCCGTCCGTAGCAGCCTAATCGGGGTTCGCCTCGGTAGACGTACTGGGTGTGAATACGCTCCTGGCAACGCCAACAGAGAGTCAGTCCGGTGAGCGACCAGACCCGCTTGCCATTCGGTCGGCTGGAGTATGTGGAGGTACTGCGTCTTCTGCGGGCCTCTTGGGCCCGGTCCCAGAGCGACTGCTCGATGAAGGGTTCGTGCTTTCCCGCCACCCAACCATCTTCGCCATCAGTCAGCTCCCCGAGGTAGAAGCGGTTAGTGAGCATCCCTCGAACGCCTGAGGTAGTGAATCGGCGATCTCCTCGTTTTCCTGTGGTCCGGTAGCCTTCCCGGCTGAGAGCCTGCGCAACCTCTCGGTCGCTCTGTCCATCGGCGGCCATCTCGAACGCCATCAACAGGCCAGGGTAGTTCTCCGGATGCGGAACCGGCACACCATCCTCGCCCTTGGCTGCTCCGAACGGAAGAGCGCCGCAGTACAGTCCCTGAGCTCTTCGTTCCGCCCATCCCTTCTTGACCTCTTGACTAAGATTGTCTGAGTAGAGCTCAGCGAGACCACCCTGCATCACCAGCATGAACTTGCCTGTCGGGGTGGAGTAGTCGATCTGATTTTCGATGGAGACGAAGCCCACGCCCGCCCTGCCGAGCTTCTCGAAGTATTCCAGGGTG
>JACZST010000202.1 GCA_022574065.1 Acidobacteriota bacterium | reverse complement strand
TGGATGCTCCTGTTGTTCCTCACCGTAGGCCCGATATTTGATGCCGTCGGGCCATCGTGGCTCCCCCTCACGCTGATCCTCGCTGCTCTCGCCATCGCCAGGCTGATCACCGCACCGCTGGCGCGTTTCATCGAACCTGCACCCGCTCGCTCCGACAGGAACCCAGCGCGGCCCTCTGACGTGAGCCTCGACGTAGAGCGCGCGCCCGGTAGGTGACCGGTCGTCTCGACAGAAGTCGAGCCATTTTTTCCCGCTCTTGGTTACGGGCCGCTCGGGCCACGGCTCCGCAAATAGCCACGCCCACCAGGACCGGATCGCACCCCACTGCGGAGCCCCTTGGTCGACATCGGCAAATAGGACGGAGAGCGGTGCAACCGAGCCTTCTCCTTCCAGCCTGAAGCAAGGGCTGGTGCGTTGCGAAACCTCTCTCGGTTGGCTGGAGTCGTACTCTGGGTGGGATCCTTTCGGAGCCTGATGAAGACGTATGCCATCCTGTTTCCCGGTCAGGGAAGCCAGTTCGTCGGCATGGGTGCCGACGTGTTCGCCGCTCGGCCCGATCTCCTTGGCGACACCGCCAACGAAATCCTCGGCTGGTCGCTGTCGACGGTAGTTTCCCAGGGACCTGACGAGGAGCTCACCAGAACGGACCGGGCTCAGGCTGCGCTGTATGCCATCTCGTACACATTGTGGGTCTTGCTGGCCGACGCAATGCCCCGGCCCCCCTCCGCAACAGCCGGCCATTCCCTCGGCGAGTACACCGGTCTCGCTGCCGCCGGTGCCATCGGTTTTCCCGAGGGGCTCGCTTTGGTAGCAGCGCGTGGCCGGGCCATGGCCGAAGCGGCTGCGCTCGAGCCGTCGACGATGCTGGCGCTGATGGGCGCCGACGTCGCGGCAGCCGAAGCGATGGCCGCCCGGCGTCGCGACCACGGGGGCAAGCTGTGGGTGGCGAACATCAATGCTCCTGGGCAGATCGTTCTCGCCGGAAGCATCGAAGATATCGACTGGCTGATGACCAACGCCGACCAGAGCGGGGCGCGCCGCGCCATCCCGCTCAATGTCGCCGGAGCGTTCCACTCCCCGTACATGGAGCCGGCGGCGAAGCGTCTTGCTCAAGCGCTGGCTTCCGCCAACTTTGCGGAGACCAAGTTCCCGGTGTACGCCAACGTGAGTGCCAAACCGATGACCGAGCCAAAGGAACAACTGGCCAGGCAACTCGTCGAGCCGGTGCGGTTCGCCGAATCCCTCGAGCGAATGGCCGCCGACGGGATCGATGCATTCATCCACGTCGGACCGGGCAACGTGACGGCCGGTCTCGCCAGACGATCTGCCCCGGGCGCCGATACCTTCACCGTGTCCGCAATTGAAGACATCGAAGGGGCCGTCGCCTTCATAGAATGAGTGCGCTACCCGGAGGAGGAGCCGCAATGCGGAGAGCAGCGATCACCGGCTGGGGACGATGCACACCGGATCCCGTCCTGACCAACGACGACCTGGCGTCGGTGATGGACACCAGCGACGAGTGGATCACGACCCGCTCCGGTATCAAGGAGCGAAGGGTCTCGCCCGCCGAGAACTCCGACATGGCAACGGTGGCCGCCAGCCATGCCCTCGCCGCCGCCGGCCTCGAAGCCGAGGACATCGATTACATCATGGTCGCTACCTGCACCGGCGACCGTCAGATCCCCGCCACGGCCTGCCGTGTGCAGGACAAGCTGGGGGCGACGAACGCTGCTGCGCTCGACGTGAACGCCGGTTGCACCGGGTTCATCTACGGCCTCAACCTGGCAAACGGCCTCATCGCCGCTGGATCGGCAGAGAGGGTTCTCCTCATCGGGTCGGAACGAATCACACCCTTCCTGGATCTCGAGGAGCGCTCGACTGCGGTGCTCTTCGGCGACGGTGCAGGTGCCGCGGTCATCGAGGCGGCACGGGGCGAGGAAGGTCTCCGGTCGATCAACGTTGGGTCGGACGGCACGATCGCCGACGTGCTCACCTGCCAGGGGGTCGGGTCGTCGTACATCGGAGAGCCACCGGTTCCGATCCGGATCGTCATGGACGGCACCGCGCTGTTCCGGGCCGCGGTCCTCGGGATGACCGCCGCCGCCGAGAAGGCAATCACCGACGCGGGATGGACCGGAGACGACGTCGACCTGGTCTTTCCGCACCAGGCCAACATCCGGATCATCGATGCCACCGTGCGACGGCTCGATGTCGACGATGCCAAGGTCTACACCAACATCGCGTCCTACGGGAATACGTCGGCCGCATCGATCCCGCTCGCGCTGTCTGAAGCCCTCGACGCCGGCAGGGTCGAGCCGGGAGCCAAGCTGATCCTCGTCGGCTTTGGTGCCGGGTTGACCTGGGGAGCGGCCGGAATCGTGTGGGGTGACCGCGTGGAGCCGATTACCACCAGTGACGCCGCCTTACCGCCAACGGACAAGACCGGCCTTCAGATCATCATGGAACGCCAGGCCCTACGCAGCGCATGAGCCGAGTCGCACTGGTAACGGGAGGGTCGCGGGGCATCGGCAGGGCCGTCGCCGAGCTTCTCGCCACACAAGGCCACCGGGTGGCGGTCAACTACACCGCCAACGAGGCGGCAGCCGACGCCGCGGTCGAGGCGATCGCTGCCGCCGGCGGGAGCGCAATCGCGGTGCAGGCCGATGTCGGGGACCCCGACTCGGTGACCGCCATGTTCGCCGTGGTCGGTGAGCGGCTGGGCTCGGTCGAGATCCTGGTCAACAATGCCGGTATCACTCGTGACGCCCTCGTTCTCCGCATGGGGGTCGAGGCGTGGGACGAGGTCATCGAAACCAACCTGCGCTCGGTCTACCTGACTTCGAAGGCTGCGCTGCGTGGGATGCTGCGCGCCAGGTGGGGGAGGATTGTCTCGATCAGCTCGGTTTCCGGTATCGCGGGCAACCCCGGACAGGCGAACTACGCTGCCTCCAAGGCGGGAATCATCGGATTCACCAAGTCGGTGGCGCGAGAGGTGGGGAGTCGGGGCATCACCGTCAACGCCGTCGCCCCCGGATTCATCGAGACCGACATGACCGACGCACTGGGCGACGAGATCACAACGGCAGCAAGCGAGCGCATCGCGCTCGGACGTTTGGGGCAACCAGAGGAAGTGGCGGCGGCGGTGGGCTATCTTGCCTCCGACGAC
>JACZST010000016.1 GCA_022574065.1 Acidobacteriota bacterium | reverse complement strand
GCGATGGATCTTCCGCGGGATGCCCGGGTGCATGGGACTCGTCTTTCCAGCGAAGACGTGACGACGCTGGTTGGCGTTCTCGCCGGGATCACCATCGCTGAAACCGAGCAGCTGAGCGCCCTAGACCCGGCCAGGGCGCCGGTGATACTCGGCGGTGCCATTGTGGTTGAGCGGGCCATGGTTGTCGCAGGGCTCGATGCCATTGCGGTCACCGAGCATGACCTGCTCGACGGGATCGTCCTGTCGATAGGGGTTACTTAGAGGCGCACCGAGTCGTGACCGGTGGTCTAGTCGTCCTTGCCGGCCGAGATCTGGTCTGCCATGTGCGCAGGCACTTCCTGATAGTGGTCGTGCGTGGTCTGGAAATGACCCCACCCCTGGGTGATGGAGCGCAGATCGATGGCGTAGTTGAGGATCTCGGACGTTGGCACAAGGGCGGTGATCATCTGCTGGCCATTCTCCGTGGCCTCGTTTCCCTGGAGTTGGCCGCGCCGGCCGGAGAGATCTCCCATGACATCTCCCTGGTAGTCCGATGGCACCGTGACCTCGATCTTCGATACCGGCTCGAGCAGGATCGGTCGTGCCTGTTCCATCGCCGCACGCAGCGCCAGCCGACCGGCCTGTCTGAAGCTCATCTCGGACGAATCCACCGAGTGGTACTTGCCGTCGACGAGACTCACCTTGACGTCGACCACGGGAAAGCCTCGGACACCACCCTCGGCCATCGTCTCTGCGATGCCCTTCTCGACGGCCGGGATGAACTGGCGCGGGATCGACCCACCCTTGATCTCGTCGCTGAACTCGAATCCCTCGCCGCGTGCGGTTGGGGCAAGCTTGATCGAGGCGACTCCGTACTGACCATGACCGCCGGTCTGCTTTTTGTACTTGCCTTCGGCCGCTGTAGATCGGGTGACCGTCTCGCGGTACGCCACTCTGACCGGTTCGGTGACGACGCCGACGCCGAACTTGCGCTCCAGGCGTTCGATGGTGATGAGCAGGTGGGTCTCTCCCATGCCTTTGAGCAGGGTCTGGTTGGTCTCTGCATTCAGCTCGAGTTCGAGCGCAGGGTCTTCGGCGAGGATCCTGTGTAAGGCAGTGCCAAGCTTGTCGTCGTCGGCCTGGGTCTTTGCGACGAGGGCAGTGGCGAGCACCGGGCTCGGGCGCTGTATGTTTGGCAGCCGTACCGGCTTGTGTTTCGGGGCGAGGGTGTCTCCGGTTGCGGTGTGAGTGAGTTTCGCCACCGCGACGATGTCCCCGGCGGGCGCGGCGTCGACGAGCTCGGTTTCCTTGCCGGTCATCGTCGCCAGCTTTGCCAGCCTCTCGTCGGTACCGGTCCGGCTGTTGGTGAGGGTGAGGTCGGGTTTCAGCGTGCCGGAGCGCACCCGCAGCAGCGAGATCTGTCCGACGTAGGGGTCGGCGATGGTATTGAAGACGAAGACGAGCGGATCTCCGGAGGCGTCGGACTCGATCTCGATCAGCTCATCGCCGACCTCGATCACGATGGGGGGTCGGTCGGTCGGTGCCGGGCCTAGCTCGACGATGAAATCGGCGAGGCGATCAACCGCGATCGGGCCCAACGCCGCGCCGTAGACCATGGGGAATACGGTCGCATCTGCGATCCCGATCGCCATCGTGTTTTCGAGCTCGTCGGTCGAGGGAACGTCACCGTCGAGATAGCGCTCCAGCATCTCATCGTCTGCCACCACGATCCCTTCCACGAGGTTGTCGTGGACTTCATGCTCACGGTCGGCCATCTCCTCAGGAATCTCACCTTCTTCTGCCTGCCCAGAGTCATAGATGTATGCCTTGTCCCTGAACAGGTCGGCGACCCCGTGAAACTCGGCATGCTCGCCGATCGGGAGCTCGATCGGGGCGATCCCTGCGCCGAACCGGTCGCGGAGCTGGGTCAAGGTACGGTCGTACGACGAGCGCTCCTTGTCGAGCTTGTTGATGAAAACCATCCGCGGTAACCGATTCTCCTCCGCGATCCTCCAGGCGTATTCCGTCTGCACTTCGACCCCGTCGACCGCATCAACCACAAACACTGCGAGATCGGCCACACGCATCGCGGCGTGCACGTCTCCGACGAAGTCGGCGTAGCCCGGCGTGTCGATCAGGTTGATCTTGTGCCCGCGCCACTCGAAGGGGGCAAGGGCAAGACCGAGGGACATGCCGCGAGCATGCTCTTCGGGGTCGAAGTCGGTGATTGTGGTGCCCTCCTCGACGGTCCCGAGACGCTTGATGGTGCCTGCGCGGTACAGCAGGGCTTCGGCAAGGGTCGTTTTGCCGGCACCGGAGTGCCCTACCAGGGCGACATTGCGGATTTTTTCGGGGGGGAACACCTTCACTACCCAGCCTCCAGGATTGTTATCGGGGGCATCCAGCCTACAGGTTGCCTCTCAGGGGTTCTTCGGGGATAGCTACGATCGCAAACGGAGCCCGGGTGGCGAAATCGGTAGACGCTGCGGTCTTAAACACCGTTGCCCTTCGGGGCGTGGGGGTTCGAGTCCCTCCCCGGGCACTTTTGAGTTTTCAAGAACGCAAGAAGAGTCCTCAGTCTTCAGCCTTCAGCAAGGCAAGAAGTTCTCTCCGGGTTCGACTCCTACTGATGACTGATGACTCTCAGGAGGCGGCAGCCACGCCGAGCAGTTTGTCCTTCTCGCGCTGGAACTCATCCTCTGTCAGGACGCCGTCGTCGCGCAGCCCCGCAAGCTTGGTGAGCTGATCGGCGAGGTCGGGCGAGGGCCCGGAGCCGGCGGGGGCATCCGACGGGTACATGACGACGAAGTAGGTGATCATCCCAACGATCGGCACAAGCACGATGGCGATTGCCCACAACGCCTTGGCCAGACCGGATACCTCTGGGTTCCCGAATAGGTCGATGAGCGCGAAGACCCACAGCAGAAGCAGTGGGAGAAAGATCAGCAGCGTCCAGAACGTGCTCCAAAACGAATCCATACGAATGGCTCCCCGTTGGTTGAGGCCCCTGCCCGCGATTGTAGGCGTCTCCTCAATCCCTCCGGTATCGTGCCGATAGGAATGTTGGGACGCTGAGGGACTATGTCTGAGCACGCGGATGCGGAGGCTGATGCCGCCGCACGACGAGAACCGACGACTCCGTCGGATATACCGGATCGGCCGGCCGGCCGCTATGTGCTGGCGCTCGTCCTCATTGCCGTCTTTGCGGTTCTCTCGACCCTGATCACCTCCGGTGCCCTCGGTCGCCAAAAGGAAGGCGCTGCGGTCCTCGAGCAAGGGTTCAGCCAGGGCAACCGGTCCGCTCAGGTGGCGCGGCTGACCGCCAGCGCAGCTGCCGGCACCGGCGGCTCCGCGGCCATCACCGTGGCCATGAATGAGATCGTCGCCGTGCACGTCGCCTTCCAGGACGGCGAGCCGGTCACCGTGGCCGGCCGACAGATCGAGCTGCCGGCGCTCAGCGAAACCGAAGTGCAGCCTGCGCTCACCATTGCAACGCGAGAGCTCGGAGGCCTCGTCGAAACGACCGAAGCGGTGGTCTTCACCATCGATGCTGGGGGTGTCCCCAGTGCCGAACAGGTTCTTGCCGTTGCCACCGCAGCCGATGGCTACAGCAAGGCGATGACGGGGGTGGTGGAGGCGCACGGGAAGGCTTCCGCCGAGCGAGTTCGGGCCCTCCAGCAGACCGAGTACTTCCTGCTCGCTGCCACCATCATCTTGCTCGCCCTCGAAGCGCTGTTCCTGTTCCGTCCTGCGGCCAAGAGTGTGCGCGCCAGCTGGGAAGAGAGCTCAGAAGCCCACGCCTTCGAGCGAGAGCTCGACCAGCAACGCCTCAACTTCCTGGCCCGCTACGACCCCCTCACCGGCCTGATCAACCGCACCTTGTTTGCCGACCGTCTCGAAAACGCGGTGGCTGGCGCTCGTCGTGATGGAAGTGTCGTTGCCCTGATGTTTCTCGACATCGACGGGTTCAAGGAGGTCAATGACCGGCACGGGCACCAGGTCGGCGATGCACTGCTGCGCCAGGTTGCTGAGCGTCTGGTCGGAACCGTCCGCGAATCCGACACCGTGGCTCGGCTTGGTGGCGACGAGTTCACCGTCATTCTCGAGGGCGGGCGGCGCGTCGAAGACGCCGGCCAGGTCGCAACCAACGTCCTGAAGGCGCTTGCCGAACCGTATCGGGTGGGCCGCGAGGACATCACGATCACGTCGTCGATCGGTGTCGCCGCTTTTCCGCTCGACGGTGAGACCGCAGCCGAGCTGCTCAAGGGCGCCGACATTGCCATGTACAGCGCCAAGGCTGACGGCCGCAACAACTACCAGTTCTATACCACAGAGCTCAAGGAACGGACCATCAAGCGTCTGGCCCTGCTCGACGGTCTGCGGAGAGCTCTCAACAACGACGACGAACTGTTCCTCGTTTACCAGCCCAAGGTCGATGTGGTCAATCGGGAGGTCATCGGTCTCGAGGCGCTGTTGCGCTGGACGCATCCGCAGTTCGGCCCGGTCCCGACCGGTGAGTTCATCACGCTCGCCGAAGAAACAGACTTAGTGGTTCCCCTAGGCCAGTGGGTCGCCGACAGGGCCTGTGTTCAGATGCGACAGTGGATCGACGCCGGCCTGCAGCCGATGAGAATGTCGGTGAACGTGTCGGCGCGACAATTCAGGGCGGGGAATCTGGTTGAGACCATCGTTGCCGCGTTGGCATCGGCACGACTCAGCCCGGACTACCTCGACGTGGAGTTGACCGAGGGCACCTTGGTCACCGACCTTGGCGAGACGCGGGGTGCACTGGAGCGGCTGCGCGAGATGGGAGTGACGATCAGCCTCGACGACTTCGGCACCGGCTACTCGTCACTCGGCTATCTGACCAGCCTCCCGATCGACACCTTGAAGATCGATCGGTCGTTCGTGGTCGACGGGCTCGCCGACAGCGATGGCATTGCGGTGTCGTCAGCAATCATCGGTCTCGCCAAGACGCTTGGCATGGAGGTGCTCGCCGAGGGCGTCGACAGCGAGAAGCAGTTGGCCGACCTCCTTGAACTCGGGTGTAACAACATCCAGGGCTTCCTGATCTCGAAGCCGCTGCCTGCAAGCGAGGTGTTGTCGTTTGTCACCGACTACCAGCTACATGGTCACCGGCGGGAGCCCGCCCCACAATCTGCCGAGGCGTAGGAGTTCGCGAGTCGCGAGTCGCGAGTCGCGAGTCGCAAGTCGCAAGTCGCAGTCGAACCAGGACGGAACCTCCTGTCTTGCTGAGGACTGAGCACCGGCCTGCCCTAGCCTGACCCCTCATGATTCTTGTTCGTGATCTCGCAATCGACGCCGGTGCGCGCCGGTTGTTCTCCGCCGTGTCCTTCTCGGTTCAGGCGGGGGACAAGACCGGACTGGTGGGTCCGAACGGCGCAGGAAAAACCACCCTGCTCAGGGTGCTTGCCGGTCTACTGCGTCCTGCGTCCGGGGCGATTGTCAGTAACGGCGTCGTCGGTTATCTCTCTCAGGAGGCCGCCCTCGACGAGCTGACCGATCCAGATGGCACCGCGCTGGAGCGAGTCCTCCAGGCGCGACGCGTTGGAGCGTCGCATGGAGGAGACCCGAGTCGAGATGGAGGATGAGGTCGGGGATCGTCGCGATCACTTGATCCGTCGATTCAGTCGGCTCGAGGATGAGTTCACCGCTCGCGGCGGCTACGTTGCCAAGGCGGAGGCGAAACAGTTCGCCCATTCTCTGGGCATCGGCGCCGACGAGCTCGACCAGCCGGTCGCGACCATGTCGGGCGGGCAACGCCGCCGCGTCGAACTAGCCAGGATCCTGTTCGCGGAGACCACCACCCTGCTTCTCGATGAACCGACCAACCACCTCGATCTCGATGCGAAGGCGTGGCTGATGACATACCTGGCTGAGTATTCCGGCGGCCTTCTCCTCGTGTCTCACGACCTCGCCCTGCTCGACGAGTCGATCACATCGGTCCTCGCCGTCGACGGCGGGCGCATCGAGCCCTACCGCGGCAACTACACGTACTACCTCACCGAACGGGAGCGCCGTCGCCAGCAGCGCCTACGCGAGCGCAAACATCAGGACGAGAAGATCGCAAGACTCGAGGAGGGCATTAGGCGGTTCAAGGGCTCATCGGAGAAGATGGCCAAGCGGGCGCGGACCTGGGAGACCCGAGTTCGCAAACTCGAGGACCAATTGGTAGCCGTCGAGCGGAGAGGTAGGTCTGTCTCGGTGCGATTCCCCCAGCCCGAGACTTCGGGGAGGACACCGCTTCGCGCCGCCGGTCTGGCTAAGGCTTTTGGCGACAATGTGGTTTTTGTTGATGTCGACGTCGATGTCGACCGCGGCGAACGGATGCTCATCATGGGCCTCAACGGTGCAGGAAAGACGACGCTGCTTCGGATCCTTGCCGGCATCGATCGACCCGACCTGGGCTCGGTTGAGCTCGGGCATCGGGCGTCGCTTGGCTACTACGCACAGGAGCACGAGGACATAAGGAGCGAGTTCTCGGTGCTCGAGCTGATGCGAATGGTGTCTACGGTCCCTGACCAAGACTTGCGCACCATCCTCGGACATTTCCTTCTGGCGGACAAGGTCGACCAGGATGCCGGCACGCTATCGGGTGGGGAGAAGACGAAGCTGGCGCTGGCCAGGCTGGTGGTTGGTCGGCACAATGTGCTGCTTCTCGACGAGCCGACCAACAACCTCGACCCGCAGGCCAAAGAGGCATTGTTACAGGCGCTCGGCCAATATCAGGGGACGCTCATTCTGGTCAGCCACGACACACCGTTCGTCGGTGCCCTGGCCCCGGATCGCGTCATCCTGATGCCAGACGGCGATCATTCGTATTTCGATGACTCGATGCTCGAGTTGGTTGCGCTGGCATGAGCTGCCAGCGACGCGCTGGCAGCTCGGTATTACGTATCACGTATGACGAACACGAGACTTTGGACTACGTAATACGTAATACCGACCACTGCGTAGCAGTGGTCACCGGATCGCTTCCTCGGCGGTATCGACGGTAATCTCGCCGCCCGGCAGTCTGCCGACGGAGATCGTCGATCGATGGTGTTCGCTGGTGAAGGTCACCGTGATCTGGAAGTCGGCGTCGAATTGGAGGGCAACGGCATAACCAGGGCGCGGTGTCGCCCACAGGATCTGAGGATCCCCGATCGTGGTGATGCTCGCCGAGCCCCCGCTGACGTGGGTCACCTTTGGCGGCGTCATCGGCAGGTCGAAGTCGGGACTCCCAGGCTCGGCAACGCCTGCGGGTACTCCTCCTGGGCCGGCCGGGTGTTCAGACCCGCTTGCGCCGGCGGTGGCGCGGCCATCCCCCTCACCGGTGACCCCTTCGTCGGCCTGCGAGCCGCCGGAGGCTTGGCGTACGCTCGAGGCGAGGGCCGCCACCGTTTCGTCGACAGGGAGGGCCGCGACCTCGGATGCGTTGAGCGGGCGGATCGGCCGGTCGAAGACCTGTCCACCAGCAACGGCGACTGCACCCGAGGCCACCACTCCTGCACCGACGGCTGCAACAATCCAGCCAGCGACCAGGAGGAGTCTCTGCCGCATTGCCGCCATCGTGCTCCGCACTTCCTTTTCCCCGCTCTAATGTACTGTTAAGGCTTTGCTAAGGATCGAGATGGCATCCGTCGTCATAATCGAGGACGAACAGCGGATCCGCGAACTCGCCGCCAAGGCGCTGGCCGCACGTGGACACGAGGTGCACACATCGGCGACGGCGATGGACGGGCTTCAGGCCGTGATCGGCTCGTCGCCGGATCTCGTCATCCTCGATCTCGGTCTTCCCGATCTCGACGGCATGGAGTTGCTCAAGATGATCAGGGCGGTGAGCGACGTCCCTGTGATCGTCGCCACCGCAAGAGGGGAGGAACCCGACATCGTGCTCAGCCTCAATGCCGGCGCCGATGACCATTTGGTGAAGCCCTTCTCGGTTGAGCAACTCGAAGCACGGGTGCGGGCGGTTCTCAGGCGAGCCAGCGTCGCCCCGCGAGGTACGCCCGTGACGGTCGGAGGCCTGGTGATTGACGGAGCGGCGCGAGAGGCATCGCTGGACGGAGAGGTGCTCGAGCTGAGCCCAAAGGAGTTCGATCTCCTTCGTTATCTCGCTGAGCACACCGGCGAGGTGATCTCCAAGCGCCGCTTGCTCGCCGAAGTATGGCGCCAGCCCTACGGGGGGAGCGAGAAGACCGTCGATGTGCATCTGTCGTGGCTGAGACGAAAGCTTGGTGAATCGGCAGCGGACAGTCGATACCTGCAGACCGTCCGCGGGGTAGGTATCAAGATCGTCGAGCCGGCATGAGGAAACGACTCGCTCTCCTTTCGCTGGCGATCACGTCGATCGTGGTCATCGCCTTTCTCGTGCCCCTTGGCATCCTCGTCAAGAATCAAGCACAGAACCGCGCCTTGACCCGGGCTGAGTTTTTCGCCCAATCGATCGCCACCGGCCTCGGCGTGGCCGGCTCGGTCGGCGGCGCACCTGCAGTCGATCCAGAGCTGGCTGAGGCGGTGCTCGACGCCTTCTCCGATCCACCTGGCACGTCGGTGGTATTCGCCAACGGCATCATCGTCGGTGAGCCGTTCGAACCCTCGTTCAATCTCGATCAGGCAATGGCGGGAGCCGCGCTCACCGCCAACATCCCCGGTGGCGTCGAGGTGCTGGTTCCGCTCGTCTCGACCGATCCAAGGATCGGCGGCACCATCGTCGTGCGCAGCTTTGTCTCAAGCGACGAGATGTCGGAGGGTGTCTCGATCGCCTGGGGAATGCTCATCGCACTCGGCGTCGCTCTGACCGCTATCGCCGTCGCTGCTGCCGACCGGTTGGGACGCTCGATCGTCAAGCCGGTGACCGAGCTCTCCGCCGCGGCCCGCCGGATGGGCGAGGGCGACCTAGAAACGCGGGTCGAGCCCGAGGGACCTGAAGAGATCGCAGAGGTGGGGGAGGCGTTCAATTTCCTGGCACGGCGTCTCGAGGAGCTGCTCGAGACAGAGCGTGAATCGGTGGCCGACCTCTCGCACCGATTGCGCACCCCGCTCACCGCGTTGCGCCTCCAGGTGGAAACGGCCACCGACGGCGACGATTTGGTGAGTCTGCTCGCAGACGTCGAGCGGATGGAGGCAGCAGTGAATGTGATGATCGAAGAAGCGCGCAGCCCGTCGCGTTCCTCCGACAAGGCCGCAAAGGCGGATCTCGGCGCTGTTGTCGATCACCGTGCAGCGTTTTGGCAAGTGCTCGCCGACGAGCAAGGCCGGCCGACCTCCGTGGTCACCGAGCCCGGAGATCATCAAGTGCTGGTGTCTGCGGACGCACTGGGGGCGGTGGTCGACGTGCTCATCGGGAACGTGTTCACCCATACCGACGAAGGGGTCGGCTACATGATCCGGGTGCGAACAACCGGAGACGGCCATTCCGAGTTGATCGTCGAAGACGACGGCCGGGGTTTCACCGGCTCCGGTGCGCTCAGGCGTGGGCACAGCTCGTCGGGTTCCACCGGGCTCGGGCTCGACATCGTTGCTCGAACCGCCGAACGGTCAGGCGGCACCGTCCGTCTTGGCGAGTCGAGCGACGGCGGAGCACGCGTCGAGGTTGTGTTCGGCAAGCCCAAGCAGATCGGCGCCACCATGCCACGCCAGGTGGCTACCTCACCCAGGGTCTGACGGCGCAGCCACCTCTGCGGCAGCGATTGGCTCGGCGGCTGCGTCTCCGTTTGGGGTGATGCGCAGGCCACCCTCGTTGCCCTCCATAGGGACCACGCTGGTTTCGTCCCAGATGCCGGCGGCGATGGCGACGGTCGAACGGAAATGACCCCCGCTGCCCCACTCCAGATAGTCGACGATCGAGTTGGGGTCACCGAAGTTGCCGCTCGAGTACAGCCCGACCTCACCGGCCGGCGCAACGAGAACAGGGAGCAGGCCGGCGGCGCTCACCACCACCCCAGGATCGGCGTCGGGGTCCAGCGATATCCTCACACTCTGGCCGACCTCGACGATCGTGGATGGCAGCTCGAGGTAGAAGGGATGGATCGCGATCCAATGGCCGTGGATATTTCCTGCCTGCGGCCCGGTGTTGATCACCTCGATCCATCCCCGGTCACCAAAGACCACGGTGCTGAGCACAAACCTGGCGTCGATGGTCACCACCGGTGGCGTGGTGGTCGCCTGTTCCGTGGTTGGCGTAGGCGGGAGCTCCGTGGTTGGCGTTGGCGGGAGCTCCGTTGCCTGCGTCGTCGTGGTAGCTGAGCCGGCGCAAGCGCTGAGGACGAACACCCCCGCTATCGCTGCGACCAGCAAATGCCTCCCCAGCCTGTGCCCCCTCAGCAAATGCCATCTGGGCAAAGGCCGGGCGCATGGGCGAGGGGTGTGCTTCCGATCAGATCCATCAGCATCCACGTTTTCCCCACGCCTTCTCCCGCACCCCGATCAGCCTATCCTCGCTCTCCCTCCAAATGGATCGCTCGCTGGTCTGAGGTGAACAGGGTGCGGCCAAGGCCGACGGCCACTGTCGCGGTTGACACCGCTACCGAGGCCAGCACCAGGTACATCACCACCACCTGCACCTTCACCGCATCGAACACCGGGACGCCGGCCAGTATGAGGCCGGTCATGGCGCCGGGAATGAAGATGATGCCGACCGCTTTGGTCGTTTCGATCTGCGGCACCATCGCGGTGCGGAGCGCGTCGCGGAGATAGGGCCTGAAGGCGTCGCTTCCGGTGTACCCGAGAGCGAGGCTGACTTCGATGAGCGGTCGCTGTTGCTTGAACTCGGCCACGATCCTGGTCGCTACCAGCACGGTGGCCGTCATCGAGTTGCCGATCGTCATTCCGGCCAGCGGAACGAGCGTCCGCGCCTCGAGGGGAAAGACGCCGAGTCCGAAGATCAGCCCGAGTACGGCGAGGCTGGTCAGCGAGAAGGCGATGAGCGAGAGGAGCTGAGCGCGTGGCACCTCGGGGGCCCGGCGCCCCACGACTCCGGCGGCGAACGGGATCATGAGCGCGATCCAGAGAAAAGACCACCACAGCTCCCTCCCCGGTGCAAGGAGGAAGGTGAGCACGACGCCCAGGGCGAGCAGCTGGATCAGCGCACGGAGTGCCGCCCACAGAATCTTGCCCCCGAGGTCGAGGCGGAGCCACAGTGCCAGTGCAGCCGCCAGAACGACCAGCGCCCCGGCCAGGGCCAACCCGACCGAAGTGATTGCTGAGTCCACGGCACGATTATCGGCCATCCTGTCGCTGGGCGAGAATCGAGCTTTGCGAGACGATGTTGCAGAGCGACGAGGAAGCTGTGATCGAGCCAGTTGGGAGAGGTGCCAGAATGAGCCGAATGGGAGGCAAGGAGCTCCAGCCGTGAACGTGGTAGATCTCATGACGACAGAAGTCATCGCGGTGTCGCGCGACACCGGGCTGCGCGAGGCCGCCAGGCTCATGTTCAGGAACCGTGTAAGCGGCCTGCCCATCACCGAGCAGGACGGAACGCTCATCGGGATCATCACGGAGGCAGATTTCCTCCGACTCGAGGTCGAACGCCAGGAGGGAGCGCGGGACCAGGTGGTGACGGTCGGGGAGGTCATGTCGATCGGAGTGGTCACCGTCCGTCCCGAGATGGAGATCTACGAAGCGGCCAAGATCATGGTGGTCCAGGAGGTAAAGCGCCTGCCCGTCGTCGACGACGACAACCGCCTGCTTGGCGTGATCTCTCGCGCCGACATCGTCTCCATCTTCACCCGTCCCGACGACGTGATCGAGGACGAGATTCGGGAGGATCTCCTGCGACGCGTCCTGTTCATCGACCCCGATGACCTAGGGGTGAGCGTAACCAACGGTGTCGTTGCGTTGAGCGGGGAGGTCGGCACCCGCGCCGAAGCCAGCATGCTCGAGGAGCTGACCAACCGGCTGGATGGGGTGTTCGGGGTCGAGACCAAGCTGACCTGGCTCCACGCCGACGTAGACGATTGATTCCCCTCCCCGGCACGACGGAACGGCTGTCGACCGAAGATGGCACTGCTCTTGCGGCCCGCTCCTGGGCCGGAAGCGAGCCGAGCGTTTTCTTCGCCCATGCCAACGGCTTCAGCAAGGAGCTATGGAGCCCGGTGGTGACGGCGCTCACCGCCCTCGGAGTCGACGCCTCCGGGGTTGCTTTCGACATGCGCGGACATGGAGACTCGGGAGCCATAAGCCCGCCTTTCGACCTGACCGTGCTCGGGTCCGACGTCGCCGTCGTGCTCGCCGAGTCTCGCCGTCGAGGGCGAATCGGAGCACGAACCATCGGTATCGGTCACTCATCCGGCGGTACTTCGATCGCTATGGCCGCGATCGAGGACCCGAGAGCCTTCGATCACCTCGTGCTCGTCGAACCGATCATCTTCCCTCCGCCGTACCAACGACTCGACTCAATCCCAATCGCCGAGATCGCATTACGCCGCAGGGCTTCGTTCCCAGATCGTGACGCCGCCCTGTCCAATTATCGCGGCAAGGGACCATTTGCGATGTGGACCGAAGACGCGCTGGACGCATACGTCGATGGTGCCATGCGAGTCACCGACGACGGACTGGTGCTGAAATGCACGCCGGAGACCGAGGCCGAGATCTACCGGGTCGGGTTGGCCCATGACACGTGGGAAGGCGTCGGTTCCATCACCCAGCCCGTCACGCTGATCGTCGGGGCTACATCGACGACCCATAACGGCTCTTATCTCGAGGAGCTGACGGCCCGGTTTCGTGAGGTACGGCTGGAGGTGGTCCGCGACGTCTCGCACTTCGTCCCTATGGAGGTGCCCGGCGTCGTCGCCGCGGCAATCGCGACCGCGATCGAGCGCGTTGATTTGGACCAGTAGCATCGCCCCGATGATTCCTGGATCGACAATCGATCGGTTAGCCGCGTCCCTCGACGATGCGGCTGGACGCGGCATGCGGTACGCCGCGGAACCGGTCGACATGGACCCGTTGGGCTTCGTGCGTGCTGGTGCCGGGTTCTTCGGCCGGGCGTTCTTCTTCTCAAACCCGGACGGCGAATCAACCGGAGGATTGGGTACCGCCTGGAGAGCGACGACGTCCGGACCGGCTCGGTTTGAAGCGATCCGATCGCAGATCGAGGGCCTCGGCTTGCCCGATCCGGTCCGGGCCATGGTCGGGTTATCGAGGCGGTGGATGCGATCAGCGACGACGCTCTGCGCAAAGTCGTTCTCTCGCGATCGGTCATCGTGCGTTCCGACACCGCACCGGACGGCTTCGATCTGCTCCATCATCTCAACGGCACCTACCCGCGATGCTTCGGTTTCGGGTGGCGGGTCGGTGAAGCAACGTTCCTGGGGGCGAGCCCCGAGCTGTTGGTCAGGAGCGTCGGAGGGGCGGTCAGCTCCAACCCCCTTGCCGGTTCGGCTCCCCGGGGAGAGGGGGAGGAGGAGGATCGGGCGCTTGCTGAAGGCCTGATGCGCTCACCAAAGGACCGTAGCGAGCACCGGCTCGTCGTCGATGATGTGGTGAGCCGCCTCGGCCCCTTCGTCGACGATCTGACCGTGCCTGATGGTCCCTCGCTCAAGCGGATGGCGACCGTGCAGCATTTGTCGACACCGGTGCACGGAACGTTGGCCCGGCCGAGCCACGTGCTCGAGTTGGTCGAAGCGCTTCATCCCACTCCGGCGGTCGGGGGAACGCCGCGCGCCCAGGCGACGTCCTTCATCGACAAGGTGGAAGGGTTCGATCGCGGCTGGTATGCCGGTGGTATCGGGTGGGTCAACGGCTCCGGCGACGGCGAATTCGCCATCGCCCTGCGTTGCGGCCTGATCGAGGGGGCCAAGGCGCACATCTTCGCCGGGGCAGGCATCGTCGCCGATTCAGACCCAGACGACGAGTTGGTCGAGACCCGCCTCAAGCTGCGCCCCCTCCTGGAGCTGCTCGCCGCGACGTGACCGAGCTGGCTGATGTCGATCGAGAATTGGAGTATCTAGACCACGTAGTGCTCGTTGGGGTACTCGGCGACGTATCGGTCTCTCCTGTCGACGATCACGGTCACAATCCGTGAGCCCTTTTTCATCGTCTTGGCCATTTCGATGGCCGCACTCACATTGGCTCCAGAGGACATGCCGCAGTACAGGCCTTCTTCTTGGCACAGCCTGTCGGCCATCTGCTTCGCCTCGGCGTTGTCGATCGTGATCTCGTTGTCCATGACATCGTGTTCGAGGAGATCTTCAATCAGGAACCTCAACTTGGGCCCACCGAACCGTTCCAGGGCTTTGTGGACCGCTCGAGTACGGACCCATTCGATTCTGGGATCATCCGTTGGCACAACGCCGGCAACCCTCAATTCTGGGTGGCTCTCCTTCAGGGTTTGCGCAACCCCAAGAAGCGTCCCCCCTGTTCCGACCGATGCCACCCACCCATCGATTCTCCCATCCATCTGCTCCAGGATCTCCCGTCCGGTAAATTCCCGGTGTGCCCTGGTGTTGTCAACGTTGCACAACTGGTTGGCCCACCAATGCGATGGGTTGCTCTGGACCAGGTCGTAGCACTGTTTCATGCGAACGGCCACGAAGGTGGCCGCTCGTTCTACTCCGCGCAGACGAGCGGCATTCTCGACGTGCTCGTTCAGATCGATCAGTGTCACATCGCAGCCATAGAGTCGGGCGATCCGGATGCGATCCGCAGGGTCGTAGCTGCTGGAGAGTTGCGCCGGCAGAAATATTTGAACCTTGTATCCCTTCACGGCCCCCACGAAGGCCAAGGCCGGCCCTGTGTTCCCGGTGGACTGATCGACGATGGTTCCACCAGGTCTGAGCTCGCCCCGCTTTTCGGCTTCCTCGATCATGCAAAGAGCCATGCGATCCTTGATGCTCCCCCCAGGATTCGTGAACTCGCATTTCACATAGATATCCACCCCGAGCCCCGCGGTTACACGACTCAGTTTCAGCAGAGGAGTATTCCCGATGTCGTTGAGAATTGTCGCCGCTTCATTCACGTTCTCGATCACCTCCGAAGGAATCATGCCAGTGGGGGCTCGACGGGTGCCACAACCGTCGCATCAGGCAAGTGAGCGGTGGCTGTTCTGGGCCTGGCCTCAGATCACCCGCTATGGGAGGATCTTCGCCTTCTGCGTCGCGAACTCGTCGTCGGTGAGCACGCCCCGGCTGTGGAGTTGGGCGAGCTTCTCCAGCTCATCGGTTGAGCTACTCGATCCGGCGACATCATGGATGTAATCCATGACTGGAACCGCTGTTTCCCGGAGCCTCTTCTTTACATCGGTGATCTGGCGCTCACATTGGAACGCATCCGCCATGCAAGCCACCATATCGGATTGGAGACGACCATAGGCTTCTCCGACATCGTTGATTGCCTGGGCGAATTTCTTTATGAGGAGCGCGGTTCGACTCGTCGGTAATCTTCGGGGCATTATCCCGGTCTCTTGATCCGGGAAAGGTTCGAGCCCTAGGCCGACGGGGATCCGCGTGAACAAAAGGTCTATTGGGTCGATTGAGGTAGTAATCGCTTGCCTAAGTCCCAGTCCCTCTTT
>JACZST010000015.1 GCA_022574065.1 Acidobacteriota bacterium | reverse complement strand
GCGAATAGGCCCGAATCTGCGAGGCATTGTGTCGCTCACTTTCCTTTGCGGAGTAGAGAGGCCGCGGCGCGCAGCCACCCTCTTCCTACCTGACCAGTGGGGTGGTTCTCAGGAGATATTGTCGGCATTTAGTTCGCCATAGATAAGGGCTTTTGCCGACATGCGAGACTGCAGGCGACCGGGGTTGGGGCGCTGTCTAGGGTCGATACTCAGTCGGTAGCGAGGTAGGAGCGAACCACCCGGCGAAAGGCCTCGTCCAGCTCCCGGACGTCGCTGCGGAGGAACATGTGCTCGTCGAGAGGACCAGTGACCATTCGGACCAGCTCACGTCCGACTGGATATCCATACATCGTCTCCGCCATGGCGAGGAGAAACCAACCTGTCATACCGGCGGCAACTGCGATTGCGATGGGCACAACGAGCCAAGCCATCACTGTTCATCGTCACGCCGACATGAGTCTTGACCTTGGACCGGCGATTTCTTGGGTCGGAGCGGTCGAGCGGTAGTGTCCGAATGCCGGCGGCTAGATCCCCAGCTCGCTGAGCACGGCCTGACCGGTTGTCGACCCAAGGAGCTGTGACCGAAGGTCGGCGACGATCTTGTCGATACGAACTCCCTGGTTGTCCAGCCAGTCGCCGGTTCCGTCCTGTGACCCCGCTGCGTGATGGATAGCCACCAGATCCCACGAGTTGTTGAGCACCGGTGAACCGGACGAGCCCGGCTCGGTATCTGTCGAATAGCGAACGTGGTTGGTGAAAATGTTGGTAACCGTGTTGGATTGGAGTGCCACTTCCTTGCGGCGTCCCCGGGGGTGCTGGATGACGTTGAGTCGCTGCCCCGGGGCGTAGGCAATGGTGTCGCGCAGCGGGATGAACCCCCACTTGGCTCCGGCATGGATGAGCCACCATGGGGGGATCCGTCCGATGCGACCCACTACGGTGGGCTCGACGGCCGCCCCGGATCCAGGTCCCAGATCGCCACCGTCGGCGATGACTCGCTCAAACGCCCCCTGCTCTACGAGAGTCTCGGCGGCCGCTGCCGCCGGGATCAGGGGTCCGCGGCTGATGCGCTGTATTCGTGCCTTCGGCTCGAGCCGAACGATCGTGTAGTCGAGCGAAGGGCTGGTGTGAAAAAACGAGGCCGGATCCGCCTGATATTCGTCCACCTGTTGGTCGTTGCCATTGTGGTCGAACTGATAGTTGAGCTTCACCCGGGCATTATCGGCGTCTGTCTCGTTTCTGATCACGTGGTTGTTGGTCATGAACAACGAGGGCGAGACCATGAATCCGGTCCCGGACCAGCCCGGCGGGCTCACCACGACCTTGCCAACGGCTCCCTGCAGGGCTGCGCCTTCGGTGAGGAAGTGCACCGGTAGCAGGTTGTTCGCCTCGATGATGCGCTCGACGAGCGCCAGCTCGCTGAGCTCGACGCGCCCCTCCTCTCCGACCCCCACCTCTGAACCGACGTCGATGTCGTATGCACTCGGCTGTGGAACAGGGCGACCATCCCGCATCAGAGCGAGTGCTTCGTCGATCTCCAAAGGGTTGTAGTCCGCCAGCATCTCTGCGATCTTGTCGGCTGCTCTCGCCATGGCGTGTCCTTTCTCGTCACTGAGCCGTCGTCACCGCGAAGGACGCAAGCGGGTTTGTCGGCACCGTTGCTCACCGGTTCGCGGGGCGCGCCCCAACAGGCCCTTCCAGGAAACTGTACGTCCCCGTTACCCTGCATGGTGACTAGTTCTTCGCGATCTAGGCTCAAAGGGTGCAGTCGGAAGACGAGCGGACGGACGATGGCTGACGGCTACTTGGTCGAACGGGGCAATCCATGGGACTACGACCCGGGACCGCCGCGGAACCGCAAGTGGCCGCGGCTGTTCAGCGAGACCCCCAACTACCGCGCCCTCGGCGAGGCCGTGATGGGATACGAGAAATTCCGCTGGCACTTCGGGCCCATGTACTACCGGGGCCGCTTGTGGGATAACCAGGTCAAGGTGCTCGTGATCGGCCAGGAAGGCGGCCAAGACGAAGCGTTGTCGCACCGCTCGTTCACCGGCAGCAGCGGCTCGCGTCTCCAACATTTCCTCGGCCACATCGGCATCACCCGCTCCTACCTCTTCCTCAACACGTTCGTGTACTCGATCTTCGGCCAGTACTCCGGCAGGAAGATCAGATGGCTTGCTCAAGACCCGGCCTCGCCGATCCGGCAACAACGTCACGAGGTTCTGGACTACGTGCTCGAGCGGAACGACGTGCACCTGGTCATCGCAGTCGGGACCGCCGCCAAGGAAAGCGTGGCGACCTGGGTCGAGGCTCGCGGTGGTAACTGCCCCGGTGGCCACAGCGCTATCGAGACCTGCGACGCCACCGTGCTTGGCCCGAAGACCAGGATCCTTGGCGTGGTCCATCCTGGAGGCGGCGCCTCCGGCAACCTCACCGCGATCAAGGCCGACTTCCAGCGCGCCGCCGGCCGGGTCGAGGAGTGGGCTGCCGTCGACTCGTCGTGGCTCCCCGAGGACTCAGACGGCACCCGCGCTCCGGCTTCGAGCTACCAGTACCGCAAGCTGCCGATCCCGTTCCGGGACCTACCGTACGGCGTCGTCTGGCGGCTCGGCCACCGCAGCACCACGAGCAACCGCAAGGACGATCAGCGCGGCATCCAGATCTACTCCCAGTCAGGCAAGTACAACAACCGGGGCCATCGACTGGCTTATGCAGACGATGCCCACGGCAGCTCCACCGGGTACTCGGACCAGCCCGGCGACCTTCCTTACGAGCCGCCGGTCGCCGACTACGGCGACTATGACCGCGGCCCCAGCTCCGCGATGGCCCGGCTGCTGGCCGGCGGCCGCTCCGGCTACGAGTGGCCCGATTGGAACGCCCTCGGCGCAGACGCCCACCCGTCGTTTGGGCGCGGACCCATCTACCGCGGGCGCCCCGACGACGCCACGGTGATCGTGCTCGCCGACCAACGATCCCACGACGACCTGCTCACATTCCGGGCGCTGACCGGTGAGGCCGGTCAGCGGTTCCAGGCTTTGCTCGATGCCATCGGTATCGACGTCAGCTACGTCATCTTCCGGGTGCTGCCGATCGACACGCTCGACATCTCGGCGTCGACCCGAAACGCAATCGTGGACCACATACAGGTGCGCAAGGTCTACGCCGAGATCGTCCGCAGGACGGCCACCGCCAACCCGCGTCGCAAGGTGCTGCTGGCCATGGGCCCGATGGCGCGGCGGCTGGTCGGGCACGCCAACCCAACAGGGCTTCGAGTGGTCGAGCTGAAGGCGTGGGGTCAGTCCGGCGTCGCCACGAGCTGGCGCGCCGCAATCGACACCCTCGAATCGATCCCATTCGGCAAGGATCGCTCCAACCCGTCGTTCGATTGGGACGGGGCCAGACGCCAGATCCCCCGCCACGACCTCCCCTACGGCATGCTGCGCTGGCAGGGCTCCTCGGGGGACCGGGCCCGCAAGCCGAGGCGAGGCTCATCACCGTCGCCCGATTACCGCAAGCTCCTGATGCCCGACTGGGTCTACGACCTAGAACCCGAGCCACTCTCGGCTCGAGAGCAGACCGCGGTCGCCAGTTTCCGAGCCGCCCATGGTTGATCCGATCTTCGACCCCATCGAAGGGCCCAAGTGGGTGCTCGACGGCCGAATCGTCCCGATGACGAGCGAGCACGACGTGATCGACGACGGGCGCATCTACATCAACGGTGGTCTCATCGAGGCCGTGCAGCCCGCCAACCAGCAACCTCCCACTGCGTTTGAGGAAATTGTACCGATCAGGACCGGAGGCACCATCTTCCCCGGCCTCATCGAACTCCACAACCATCTCGCCTACAACGCGCTCCCGCTGTGGAACGTACCGAAGCAGTACCAGAACCGGGACCAGTGGGGCCGCCACCCCGACTATCGAAAGCTGATCAGCGGCCCGATGAACGTGCTCGGCCGCACCGAAGGGCTGATCCAGGCGGTGGTGCGGTGGGTGGAAGCGAAGTCGCTCATCGCCGGCACCACTACCTCGCAGGGCATCGCCCTGTTCTCCAACGCCGGCATCCGCAAGTACTACCGGGGCCTGGTCCGGAACGCCGAGGAAACCAACGACGACACGCTGCCCGAGGCCGCTACCAAGATCGGTGACGTTGACGCGGCATCGGCGCCGCGGCTTCTCGAACGGCTCGAGTCGATGGCCGCCAAGGGCAAGAAGCTGATCCTCCACCTCGCCGAAGGGCGTAACGACGACGATTCGGCGAACAAGCACTTCCTTGCCCTCAAGATCGACGACGACACCTGGGCAATCAACGAGGCGCTCGTCGGTATCCACTGCACCGCGTTGCGCCACCGCAACTTCGCCACGCTGCGGGTACGCAATGGATCGATCGTCTGGTCACCGCTGAGCAACCTGCTGCTCTATGGAAAGACCACCGATATCGAGCAGGCCCTGGCCGAAGGGTTGCGCGTCTCGCTCGGGTCGGACTGGTCGCCTTCGGGAAGCAAGAACCTCCTGATGGAGATGAAGGTGGCCCGCCTGCATTGTCAAAGCGCAGGCATCCCGGTCTCCGACTATCAGCTCACCGAGATGGTGACCACGAATCCGGCCGACATGCTCGGTTGGGGAAGCCAGGTCGGGACGATCGAGGAAGGCAGACGCGCCGATTTCATGGTCGTGAGCGGCAAGTCGGGCGACCCCTATGGCCGGTTGCTTTCGGCACGGGAGTCGAGCGTCGTGCTCGTCGTCATCAACGGCATCCGGCGTTATGGCCAGCCCAGGCTGATGAGGGAACTCCCCGGCCTCGAAGCCCGCACGGTCGGCGGGTCCAAGCGGCGCTTCAACCTGCATCAGGAAAACATCGAGCAGTCGGTCGCCGGCCTATCCCTCGGCGACGCCGAGGAACGATTGCGCACCGCCCTTGCCACGTTGCCCGACCTTGCCCGCGCCCTCGAGCAGGGCAGTGTCACGGCGCTGGCGATGGGAGCTGGGAGCCATGCGGACGTCCAGGTCGGCACCGGGGCCTCGATTTCCTCCCTCGAGGGTTCGTGGTTCCTCGAGCTCGACCACCTCGACGGCCCCGAAGGAACGCAGCGGCCACAGCTTCCGTTCGACGGCGTCGCTACCGGCGTGTTCGCCCCGTCGGCAGCGGCGGGGGTGCCGCTGTCGGAGCTGCTCGAGCCGATCGAGCTCGACCATCTCGACGCCAAGACCGACGCCCGCCTCTGGGCAACGCTCGCCGTCGAGCAGAACCTCACCCCAGCGGTCCGCGACGGGCTGTTCTCCTCATACGGCAGGCGAGCTCCGGGTTAGCGGAGATTCATTCATTCCTGCGGGGCGAACGCCATGCCACCGCCCGCATCGGGGAAGGCGAGACCGGTCTTCTCGACCCTGCCCACCAGCATGGCGCTCAGCTGCTCGACCGTGAGCGCATCGTCCTGGCTGAGTTTCTCAGCCCACAGTGCCGCGACGCCCGCCACGTGCGGGGTTGCCATGCTGGTACCGCTCAGCGCCCTCAGCCCGCCTCCCATAGCCGCAGAGATGACATCGACGCCTGGCCCTGACAGGTTTGGGTTGGCGTTGGAGAATGAGGCAATGGTGTACTCGCCTGAATCCTGCAATCCCAGCGCACCGACGGACAGAATCCCCTCTGCGGTTGCCGGCGGGGCCGCGTCGACGACATACCCTTGCTCGCTGTCGCCGCCCTCCCGGTGGCTCTCGTTGCCGGAAGCGGCGACGATTACCGCTCCGCGACCGAACCGGTCGGAGCGGCGGGCCAGGTCGGCGATGGTGTCGAAGACCCGGACGTTGTCTCGATACGCCGCCAGCGCCATCGAGGTCGCGGCCCGGCTTGGGACGCCGCGGCCGCGCAGGCTCTCCACCATGCCTGGGAAGTCGATGCCCAGGGACATCGAGATCACCTGGGCGCCCTCTGATACCGCCCACGTCACCGCATCGAGGATCCCCTCCGTGCTGCCGCCTTGTCCGCCCAGTACCTTTCCCACCAGGGCGCGGTCGACGTTGCGGGCGACGCCGATCCGCAATCCGTCCACGTCGGCGCCGAAGATGGTGCCGGCACAGTGCGTTCCGTGCCCATTTCTGTCGCCATCGCCCTCGCCGGTGAAGTCCTTTTCGATGACCTCTACTGCAGAGAAGGCCGGGTGCGAAGCGTCGATCCCGGTGTCTAGCACGGCGACGGTGACACCGCTGCCGTCGAACGGGCTGGTCTCGGCCCCAATGGCGCTTATGCCCCAGGTCGATCCCTCGCCGGACGGGTCGGCCTCAGACTCTTCGGGCTCGATGAGCAGCAACGGCATGATCGGCGCCACCCCCTTGACCGACTCTTCCTTTTGGAGCTGATACAGCTGCTCAGGTGTCGCCTGTACCCGCTCCACCGACAGCTCTCCCCCGGCCGGAGGCGCGTCGGACGCCTGGAACCCGCCGCGAAAGACCGGTTCGTCGTCGACCTCGTACTTGATGACGGCGTAATCCAGCTTGATCATCGACTGCCTGGGTCCCCAGGGCATCTCAGGTGAGCTCATTACCATCTTCCTTTCGCTGGACCATCACCCTTCCAGGGTGAGCGTTCCCCACGTCTGCGGAGCTTGGAAACCGGCCCCCGGCGTGTTCGCCTTGATCTCGGCCTGGAGCCACCTCCCGTCGAGCTGCTCACCGTCATTGTCGAACACCGTCACCAGGAGCCCAAACCGATCACCGGGTTGTGGGTCGGTGACGCCGATCTCGCTCCACGAAATACGCGCCTCCAGCAGGTAGGTGGCGTCGGGACCGTGCGTAGCGGCGACGTCGGCGAAGTTGGTGAAGTTCTCCGAGAACGCGCTGCCATTACCCACGAAACGTACCGACTCCTCGCTGGTTCCGGCGGCCGGATCGCCTGGTGACAAGGTCAGCTGGTGGTCGTCGCCGTCGGGATTCTCAGAGATCGTCCCATCGGTACCGACGACCGAGATGTTGAGGGTGACCGCGTCGTTGCGCCAGATCTGGTTGCCGGTGTTGGGCGCGGACAGCACATCGTCGCGTACCTCGGCGATGACATAGAGAAAGGACTCGTCCCAGGCGAGCCTGACGACGGAGTCGTTCTCCTCACCGCCCCTGGCGACGGTGTCGTCGAGGATCCGCGGATGCGTGTAGATGACGTGGTCGGTTTCGTGGAACACCAATTCTGGCCAATCGTCAGCGTTCCCGTCGATGACCTTGGGTTCTGCTGTTCGCAAAGCGGTGGCCGTTGCATCGTTTGCGATGATGGTGCCCGGCGGCGTGGTGGCGGCGGTTGTCGCAACGGTGGCGGGGGTCGTCGCAACGGTGGCGGGGGTCGTCGACGGCGCGGCTGCGCCGGTCGGTGCGTCGGTCGTGTCGTCACCGCCAAAGACGTTGACTGCCAGCACGACAACGACGATTGCGCCGACCGCTATCACTGCCCACATGACCCACAACGGCAGGGCGCGCAGTGCCTGCAAGACGGAAGAAGGCGTACCGGCCGCGGTTGCTCCTGCTGCTGGGGCAACGGTTGGGGTCACCGTCGTCTCGACAGGCTCCTCCGTCGCTTCGCCGGTCTCGGTGGCGTCACTTGGTGCCTCCACGGGCGGTGGTTCGACGGCCGCGCCCACCGCTGCGGCGCCGTCGACAGCAATCGTCTCGTCAGTATCCGGCTCCGTCTCGGCCTCTGTCGGGACCGTCGTTTCGACCGAATCCGCTCCACCAACTTCGGCCGCAGTCTCCGCGGGGACACGCGAATCCGGCGCAGGAGGCTCTTCGAGTTCGACCACAGCGGCGACACCCACAGCCGGGGCTGCCGCAGTGTCCAGGTCGAAGAGTTGACCGTCGCCGCGGAGGTAGAGGACGGGGGTGCCCCATTCGATGTCGTTGCCGAGCCCGAAGATGGCGCGCCTGGCCTCGGCGAGGGCTGCGTCGACCGGGAGCCCATCGGCGATCGCCGCGTAGAACTCCTGGGCGAAGGCGATGGCGGCGGCGTCGGTGATCTCGAACTGCATGGCGACCACCGCCGGGATTCCCTGACGGACGAGGCTTTGCGCCGCGCCCGAGAACGGGTCCGAGTCTGAGGCGCGGGCGCCCTCGCAGGCGTTGAGCACGGCAAGACGCAACGAACGATGATCGTGAAGGATCGTCCCCAGGTCGCGGCCGGCGACGATACGTGACCGGTTGTGCCCATCCTCGAGCACCAGCACCCCGTCGTCGGCCTGCTCGTTGTAGCCGCCGTGGCCGAGGAAATGGAAGATGTGGTATTCGTTCCGGCGGAGTTTGTGCTGCAACTCGAGCAGCGTTGCGTCCTCTATCCGGTCGATGACAACCGCGCCGCGATCGACCAATGAGCTGAGCGAGCCCTCGATACGGCGCCACTCGTCCTCGACGTCGAGGCCCGGATAGTCCCGCGGGCTCGAGATCATCACCAGGATCCGCAACGGCCCGGTCAGGGTCAACGACTCGATCTGCTGCGTGAGGTCGAGATAACGGACGATCGGCGTCCACGCCGACAGCACCAGGAACTGGTCGTTTGACTCACTGAACAAGAACTCCCAAGGCAACACCGCCAACTCGGGCGCATCGCTCAACCGCAACCGGATCCGCAGGCCTTCGCCGCGACGCTCCACCTCGTCGAGGCTGCGACGCAGGCTGAGCCGGACGTCGTCTTGGAACACAGCACCGAACAACTCGGCTCCGAACCGACGGGCCGCTTCCATTTCAGGAGACTCGAGACGCCGGGTGCCGCGACGGGGTCTGCCCACCTTGAGCATGAAGTTCTCCAGCTCCAGGTCGGAGAAGGGCAGAGTGAACGAGCCATCGGCTTCTCCTGCCGGGGAAGCCATCACCCGGGCACGGTAACCCTCGCCGCCGGTCCGCTCGATCAAGAGATCGAAGTCGGAGTATCTGCGCTGCTCGGTCATGAAAGGCAGGGAATCATGGCATCCCTCATCGCTCGATAACCCCACCGCGGGCCGCCGTCGTACCCGCCCCTGCAGGCAGAACCCTACGCTGATTCTGCTGCGTTCGCACGCATTAGGGCCCGCTGGCTAGTGTCAGGCGAGGGGGGACGGAGGACCCGCAGTGACCGGTCTCGAGCACTTTGACGCGGTTGTCATCGGTTCCGGGTTCGGCGGTGCCGTCTCCGGCTACCGGTTGGCAGAAGCCGGCCTCTCCGTGGTTGTGCTCGAGCGCGGCAAGGCGTATCCGCCGGGTTCCTTTCCGAGAAACCCTGCAGACTTGGGCCGCAACTTCTGGGACCCAAGCGCTGGTCTCCATGGGATGTTCAACATTTGGTCGTTCCGAGGGCTCGAGGCAGTGGTCTCTTCCGGGCTCGGTGGCGGCTCGCTCATCTACGCCAACGTCCTCCTCAGGAAGGACGAGCATTGGTTCGTCCACCACGATCCGTTCGATGGCGGGTACGAAACGTGGCCGATCAGCCGAGCCGATCTGGATCCCCACTACGACAACGTCGAGACCATGTTGAACGCTCAGCGGTTTCCGTTCGAGAGCGACGGCTATGGCATCGCCAAGACGAAAGCCATGCGCGACGCCGCGGATGGGCTCGGTCTGGAATGGCAGCTGCCGCCGCTCGCGGTGACGTTCCACAACAAGGATCGTCCTCCTGTCCCCGGGGAGCCGCTCGCCGATCGCGAGTTTCCCAACCTGCACGGTCTTCCCCGCCAAACGTGTCGCCTGTGTGGCGAGTGCGACATCGGCTGCAACTACGGCGCCAAGAACACCCTGGACCACAACTATCTCTCCGCCGCCAAGCACGAGGGCGCCACGATCCGGACCCGCTGTGAGGTGCGGGTGATCCGGCCCGGCGAGAACGGCGGGTACGTTGTCCAGTACGTCGAGCACGATCCGATGAACGAGGGCCGCCACACCGAGACGAAGCAGCTCCCGCTGGTTACCGTGACCTGCGACCGGCTGGTCCTCGGCGCCGGTACCTTCGGCTCCACCTATCTGCTGCTACGGAATCGGAGCGCCTTCCCCTCCATCAGTCGAGCCCTCGGCACCCGGTTCTGTGGCAACGGGGACCTGCTCGGCTTGATGGTGGAGACAAAGACCGGCCGGCCCGGTCATGAACGCCCCCGCCGCCTCAACGGAGCAGAAGGCCCGGTGATCACCAGCGCGATACGCATCCCGGATGGCTCCGATCCCGATGGCCAAGGCCGCGGTTTCTATATCGAGGATGCCGGGTTCCCCGAGTTTGCCGGTTGGCTCGTCGAGATGACCCAGGCGGGGAGCCGCGCCTCCCGGGTGCTGCGGTTCGCGGTGAAGCGACTGCTGGCGAAGCTCACCAACGATCCCAGGAGCGATTGGGGAGCCGCCATATCGGAAGCCCTCGGTGGAGCGGAGCTTTCGGTATCGTCGTTGCCGCTGCTCGGTATGGGCCGGGATGTCCCAGACGGAAACATGCGTCTCAACGACGGCAGGCTGGACGTCGACTGGACCACCGAATCGTCGCAGCCGTTCTTCGACAGGGTCGAGCAGACGATGAGAGACATCACCGAATACCTCGGCGGTAGCTTCCAGCCGAATCTGCTGAGTTACCTCGACCGCGTGATCAGCGTCCACCCACTCGGCGGTGCCCCCATGGCGGACAACCCAGCCGATGGGGTCGTCGACGCCTACGGCGAGATGTTCGGCTATCCCGAGCTCTACGTTGTCGACGGATCTGCAATGCCAGGCCCGGTTGGGGCCAACCCGGCGTTGACGATCGCGGCCTTCGCCGACCGGGCCATGGACCACGCAATCGAACACGCGTCGGCCGGTCGCGCGTGAGCGGCGAGACCCGGATCCGGTTCACCGAGGAGATGAAGGGTCATGTCGCTTTCGGCATCGACGATCCCGAAGAGGGCCGGGACGCCGGGGCCGCCGACCGTACGTCCTTCATGTTCCACCTGACCATCGAGACCAGCGACATCGATCGCTTCTACCACGAGCCGGAGCACGAGGCGACCGCCCGAGGGTGGATCGAGTGCGATCAGCTCGGCGGCCGGCTGCCGGTTTCGCAGGGTGTGTTCAACCTGTTCGTCGCCGGCGACACTCCGCGTCAACGCGAGATGCGGTACAGACTGTTCTTCACCGACGGGGTTGGCAACCCGCTCACCTTCGTTGGCGTCAAGAAGGTCGAGGACCACAAGGGCTTCGATGTCTGGACCGACACATCGACCCTGTACAGCCGTGTGCTGCAGGGTCACGTGACCGCCGAGAACGAGGAAATGGCAGCGGTCGTGGCCGCAGGCGTGCTCCGGATCTTGAAGCGCGATTTTGCCAAACAAGTCACGACATTCCGGGCCTCGGGACCGTCGCTACGCGCCAAGGCCCGCGGGTTCCTGATGTTCCTTGGACTCTTTGGAGGCCGCCTCTTCGAGGTCTACATAGCAGCCCCCACCGAAGAGGAAGGCCCGTGACCGAGCTGCACAAGCTCCGGCGACCGTGGCCAGGCGAGGATCGATACACCGCGGCGCAGGCCGTTCACTGGTTGGCGCCCCGCGAGCTGTTGGCTGCAGGGGTACGCGCCGCGATCTCGAAGACGTTCGGGGACTATGCGGACCGTCGTGAGACCCTGGCGCTGCTGACGCCCCACGCAGATCCTGCCAGAAGTGACATGACGACAGGCTTTCGTGCCGGGGCATCCTCGCAGCCGGATGCTGACTTCATGATCTTCGACGAGACTTCGGCCGACACCGGCTTCAGGACCCTCGAAGGGACATCGTCGGCGACGGACACCGACTTCTGGTTCGACTACGTCGCCGACCTCGGGGACGGCTTCGACGCAACCTACGCCGTCGCCGAATGCCTGGCTCGGGATGGGTTGGCGATCGAAGGCGAGGTGCTGCCCCGCGGGCGCATCCTCATCATGGGTGGAGACGAGGTGTACCCGACGCCGAGCGACGAGGCTTACCGCAACCGCACCGTCGGCCCGTACGAGACCGCATTGCAATACCTGTGCGCAAGCCCCACGCTCGAGGAATGCCAAAAGGAGGAGGGTCAGCTCACGCTCTATGCCATCCCAGGCAACCACGACTGGTACGACGGGCTGTCATCGTTCATCAAGCAGTTCTGTACCGAGCAGTGGATCGGAGCATGGAGGACGCGGCAATACCGGACCTATTTCTCCATCAAGCTGCCTCACCGCTGGTGGCTGTGGGGGATCGACACCGCCTTCGAGACCCGCATCGACAGACCGCAGATGGCGTATTTCCTCGAGGCCCGGAACCTGCTCGAGCCCGGCGACGGCGTCATCATCTGCACGGCCAAGCCCACCTGGCTGGACTGCGCTGCGGTCGGTGAGGAGGCAGACGACCGGGAGTACCACAACCTCCGCCACTTCATCACCCGCACCTTGAAGGGCACCGGCGCCCACGCCAGGGTGTTGGTTGCCGGGGACAAACATGTCTACGCACGGTATGAAGAGTCCGAAGCAGCGGGGCCGGTCCCAAATGGCGGCCAGAAGATCGTCGCCGGCGGTGGTGGGGCATACCTGTCTGCGACCACCGATCTGCCCGAGAGGCTCCGCATTCGGGAAACTCGTCGTGCCGACCCGACCGACTACACCCTGGCTACGGTTTTTCCCAGCGCCGCCGACTCCCGCCGGCTCCACTGGACATCCCTGTGGCGACTGCCTCAGACCTGGAGCCTGGTAGCAACGCTTGGGGTCTTCTACCTCCTTATCGCGTACCTGCTGAGGATCGCTGCCGACGAGGGTTCCGCAACCGGACTCGTGGATGTCATCGACCGTGTCGGTGGGGATGGATTCGGCCGTGTCGTCACCGAGGTGCTCGGCGAGGCCTTTACGTTCGTGCCGTTCTACGTGCTGATCCTGTTGCTGCTGGTCGCTGCTACCACCTTTGCGAACAAGGGCCACAAGGGCGGGCGGTCAGCCGGTATCGCTTTTGGCGTGGTCCACACCGCGGGTCACATGATCGCGGCGCTGTTCACCACGATGGTGGCCTTTTGGGCAGGGGGTCACGCGGGACCCTGGGGATTTCGAGCCGTTGTGTTCTTCCTGGTGGCGTTCGTCCTCGGCGCCGTGTTGAGCACCCTGGTGTTCACCTTGTATCTGATCTTCGCCGCAGCGTTTGGCAGGAACCTGAACGAGCTCTTCATCGGGATCAGGTGGAAGGGGTACAAGAACTTCCTCCGCTTCCGCATCGACGAGGGCGGTGACCTCCACGTGTACGCCCTCGGTCTCCAAAAGGTGCGGCGCCGCCGGCTGTCGTGGGATGCGGACGGCCACCCTGAGGTATCCGGGCAAGCCGCCACCGCGACCCTGATCGACTCGATCGTCGTTCCAAGGACACCCAATGGCACCAGCCCCGGTTAAGTCGTCCGACACCATCGTCCCGTTTACCGCCCGCGACGGGATGGCGCTCAACCTCGTCCACGTCGAGTCGCCATCCCCACCCACCCGCGGGCCGATCATGCTCGTCCATGGTGCCGGCGTCCGGGCCAACATCTTCCGCGCACCGGTGGCGACCAACGTGGTCGACGTGCTCGTCGCCGAGGGCTACGACGTGTGGCTCGAGAACTGGCGGGCCAGCATCGACGTGGCGCCGAACCGCTGGACGCTCGACCAGGCTGCGGCGTACGACCATCCCGCCGCAGTCGAGAAGGTGCTTGCCGAGACCGGAGCCGAGACCATGCAAGCGATCATCCACTGCCAAGGATCGACGAGCTTCGCCATGTCGGCCGTCGCCGGGCTGGTGCCTGAGGTCACCACCATCGTCACCAACGCGGTGTCGCTCCACCCTGTCGTCCCCGATCTGTCGAAGGTGAAACTGCGCTACGTCTCTCCGCTCGTCGCCCGACTCACCGACTACACCAGCCCGCAGTGGGGCGATCACGCCACCGGGTGGCTGCAGAAAACTCTCAACGGAGTAGTGCGGCTCACCCACCATGAGTGCGACAACAACGTGTGCAAGTGGGTGAGTTTCACCTATGGCACCGGATTCCCCGCCCTGTGGTCGCATGAGAACCTGAACGAGGAGACCCATGAGTGGGTGCGCCGGGAGTTCGCAGAGGTTCCGATGACCTTCTTCGACCAGATGGCCAGGTGTGTCCAACGCGGCCATCTCGTCTCGGTCGACGACACGACCGGCCTCCCCCGTGACTTCACGGCCCGGCCGCCGCAAACCGACGCCCGATTCGTGTTCCTCGCCGGAGAGGACAATCTGTGTTTCCTACCAGAGAGTCAGCGGCTCAGCTTCGAGTTCGCCAACACGCACCGACCGGGGAAGCACGTGTTGCACACGATTCCCAAGTACGGACATCTCGACATATTCATGGGGGCCAGGGCGGCGCACGACGTGTTTCCCATCATCTTGGAGGAGCTGGAGCGATGAGACGGTTGAAGGGCATGCGCCGCCAGCGGCGCCTCACCGGCCGATTCGCCAGGGTCGATGGAATCCCGTTCGAGCTACCCGTCAACTCGATCGACAACTCCGCCTTCATGGCCGCATTCACCATCGACGCCAGGGCCGCCCGCGCCCTGATGCCCGGCAACGAGATCCACCCGCTTCGAATCACCCCGCGGCGAGGGCTGCTCGTGATCACGGTGGTCGACTATCGCCGGACCGACATCGGGCGGTACATCGAGTTCAGCATCGCGATCGCCTGCACCCACGGGCGCCGTCCGGCACCTCCTCTGCTGCCTGGACTCTTCGGGAAGGTGTACGGCACCGGTCAGTTGGTTGTCGACCTCCCGGTGAGCACCGAGATCTCTGTCAAGGGCGGCAAGGGCATCTGGGGGATGCCGAAGCACCAGGCGAACCTCGACTACGTGGTAACCGACGAGGTGGTCAGCAGCCAGTACGACCTCGACGGAATGCTCGCCATGCGGGTTGATGTCGACCGTCCACATGGATGGGGCCTTCCGCTCAACCTCGGAGCAGTCAACTACTGCACGTTCCGGGGGCTGCTGATGAAGTCATACATCTACTTCAAGGGGAAGGCGCATGTCGGTCTGGGAAGCAGAGCCCGAGCGCGGATCGTGCTCGGCGAGCATCCGCGTATGGACCCGCTCCGCGATCTGGATTTGCGGGAGAAGCCGCTGTTCACGGCCTTTCTCCCCAAGATCAACGGGTTCCTCGACGACTACTTCGAGGGGTGGATGATCACCCGCCTCCATCCGCCACAGACGGATGAGGAAGGCCTGGAGAGCGTCACCGATCTCGGGCTCGGCGAGGAGTGGCTCGAACCGCCAAACCGGGTGGAGCGGCCATGAGCACCTTGCTGGTCGCAAGCTACATGCTGCTGTTTGCCTGCACCTCGATGTACTTCGGCACGGGCTGGTCGCTGGTGTTGTTCTCGTTCCCGACCGCCGATCAGCTCACTCCGGACAACTACTACAGCCATTTCGTGCCCCAGGTCGAGGCAGCTACCCGGTTCTTCACCTACATGACCAACCTGATGATCATCCTGGCGATCGTCATGATCGTAGGCGAGTGGGGCGAACCCTTGATGTGGGTTCCCTGGGTAGTCCTGGCCGGCATCGTGGCCGCCACGACCCTGACCATCGTGGCCATCCTCCCTTTGAATCGGCGAATGAAGGAAGGCATCACCGACACCGCCGAGCTTGGCTCGATTCTGAAGCGCTGGATGTCCCTCAACCGAATCCGGGTAGCGATCTGGACGATCCAGTGGCTGGCGATGGCG
>JACZST010000201.1 GCA_022574065.1 Acidobacteriota bacterium | reverse complement strand
GGCCGCGAGCTTCGCCTCTCCCGCAAGCGGCAGCGCCGCGGGGGAGGCGCGAGCAGGCGGAGCCTGCGAGCGGAGGGGGCTTTGGGAGCTCGCAATCTCCTTGGTGAGCTCATCGCGGCCCCTACTTCCCCCAGAGCCCCCTCTGCGTCGGAGCTAACGCTCCTCCGCGTCTCCCCCGCTCCGCGGGAGAGACGAAGAATCGTCCACTTTCTGAGACGCCCCCTCCGCGTCACAGATGTCGCGGCCCAGAACTTTCTGGGAACCGACATCAGGTCGACTCGCGACTTGCGACTCGCCACTCTCGACTACTTTCTGCTGATGCTTCCGATCCCCCCGCTCCCGGAACTATGGCCTCGACTGGCACGACTCCTGTTTGGGCTCGTCCTGTTCGGTGCGGGGCTCGCCCTCATGGTGATAGCCGACCTCGGCCTGGCCCCATGGGATGTATTCCATCAGGGTGTGTCGGTGCTGACCGGGATCCCAATCGGGACCATCGTGATCATCACAGGGATCCTGCTGCTGGTCACCTGGATCCCTCTCAGGGAACGTGTCGGCATCGGGACCATCGCCAACGCCATCGTCATCGGCGTCGTCCTCGACCTTTCGCTTCTGGTGCTCCCCGAACGACTCGACCTGTTGGTGGCGCGTTGGGCGGCAATGTTGGTCGGAGTCGTCGTCGTGGCGATTGGCTCCGGCTTCTACATCGGCGCCGGCCTCGGTCCTGGCCCGCGAGATGGCTTGATGACCGGTATCGCCAAGCGGGGGTACTCGCTGCAAGCTGTGCGAATCGGTATCGAGCTTGGTGCCCTGATCGTCGGTTGGCTTCTCGGGGGGACCGTCGGGATCGGAACCGTCGTGTTCGCCCTCACCATCGGCCCGCTCGTCCAGTTCTTTCTGTACCGGCTACAGGTCGTGCCGATCGTGCCGAGAGCGCGCCCCGATAGTTGACGGGTCGTCTCGATAGATGTTGAGCCTCCTTCCCGCTCTTGACCCCGGCTCGTCCGAACGCGGCACCGGCGGCTGATCAGCCGACGAGTTTGCTGTTGGCCTCGCGGAGTCGTAGCGACATCGATACCAACATCTTGTGCGAGATGGACGGAATGTCCTTGAGCACACCTCTGAATTCGGGGCGGGGCATGGTGAGCACCGTTCCATCCGAGGTCATCACGACCGTGGCCGACCTCGGCTCGCCATCCAGGAGGGCCATCTCACCGACCGCGTCGCCCGCTCCGAGCACGGCGATCTTCGTACCGCTTCTCTTCACCACTGCGGTGCCCTCGACGATGAGATAGAAGGCGTCACCCGGGGTGCCCTGTTCGGTGAGCACAGTTCCCTCCGTGACTGCAACCTCGTCGACGTGTCTGGCCAGCTCCATCCGTTCCTTGTTGCTCAGGCTGCTGAACAGCGGTATGTCGGCCAATGCGTCGGCCTTTTCGGATCGCCGCACGTAGATTGCCATGGGCCTCCTCTCTGGATGCTGGATACTACGCGAGCAGGAACCGGCGTAGCACGTCGAGAGCGGCGTCCAGGCTATCGATTGGCACCGATTCGGTCGCCTGGTGCGCCTGTGCGACCTCCCCCGGCCCGTAGTTCACCGCCGCAATCCCACGTGCGGTGAGCCTGGCGACGTCTGTCCACCCCTGCTTCGCCCGTCTGGAGCCAACGAGGCCCTCCAGCCGAACCAGATGCGAGTTACCTTCAGGCACCGTGCCGGCGGGAGCCCGATCGGTGATGATGACCTCGTCTGCAGCTGCCGCCACCGCCAGCAGCCGTTGCTCAGCCTCTTCGAAATCAAACACCGGGGGAAACCGATAGTTGAGGTTGCACACGAACCGTGACGGCAACACGTTCTTGGCGATGCCGCCATGTGCAGTTGTGACAGTGAAGACCTCGCGATACTCGAGACCGGAGATGTCGAATGTCTCGGGTTCCCTTGCACCCATCTCGGTGAGCCAGGAACCGGCCTTGGTGATGGCGTTCTCGCCGAGCCATGGCCTGGCGGAGTGGGCGGCGTGGCCGGTGAAGATCACGTCGGCATTCATCGCCCCGTTGCAACCAACCTCAACGCCCAGATCGGTAGGTTCGAGCACGATCGCTAATTCCGAATCGCCGAGCCAGTCGACGGCGTCGAGCACATCCTCGAGCCCATTGTCGGCGAGGGGTCCCTCCTCCTTGTCGTAGAACACGCCGACCACATCGAAGGGACCGGCAACGACCTCGGGATCTTCGAGGAGATGGACCATGACCGCCACCCCGGCCTTCATATCCGAGGCACCGAGCCCGTGAACCCGGCCGTCACTCGTCGAGGCGGTGGCGTTGCCCTGCACCGGCACCGTGTCGGTGTGCCCGTACAGGGCGATGAGTGGTTTTCCGGTCGGTTCCCCAACCACAAGCGCATTCCCGATCCTCCGTGTCGGGAGCCTCCCGGAGAGACGGAACTCGAGAGCGGTGGTGATCTCCTCTTCGTCGCCGGTCACGGACGGAATGTCGATGAGCTCGACGAGGGTGTCGACCAGGCTCACACCTCGACCTCGAAGGTGCGGAGCGCGTCGTTGAGCGAAGTCTTGCGATCGGTCGACTCGGAGCGGTATCCGATCAGCAGCGGCGCCTGGAGCTGATAGATCCCGGCAGGAAACTCCTTGGGTCGGGTGCCGGGCACGATGACTGCGTTCGCAGGGACTCTTCCCCGGATGGCGATCGGCTCGGATCCGGTGACGTCGATGATTGGGATCGACGCCGACAGCGTCGTGTTCGCTCCCAATACTGCTCCTGTTTCGACGATGACGCCCTCGACCACGATCGACCTGCTCCCAAGGAAAGCCCCGTCTTCGATGATCACCGGCCGTGCATTCGGCGGTTCCAGCACACCGCCGATCCCGACACCGCCCGATATGTGCACGTCGCGCCCAATCTGGGCGCAGGAGCCCACGGTCGCCCAGGTGTCGACCATGGTTCCCGATCCCACATAGGCGCCGATGTTGACATACCCCGGCATCACCACAACGCCAGGCTCGCAATACGCCCCGTAGCGAACCGTGCCGGGGGGCACGACGCGAATCCCCGCTGCCTCGAGGTCGGTCTTGGTCGGAATCTTGTCGTAATACTCGAACGGTCCTGCGGTCATCGTCTCCATTCCGGCCAGCCGGAAGTAGAGGACGATCGCCTCCTTCACCCAGTCGTTGACCAGCCAGGTGTCGCCGACCTTCTCGGCGACCCTGACCTCGCCGGCATCGAGCGCCTCGATCGTCCTCCGAACCGCAGGCTCTGCCTGATCGAGGAGCGACAGATCCTCATATGCAGCTTCGATGATTTCGCT
>JACZST010000014.1 GCA_022574065.1 Acidobacteriota bacterium | reverse complement strand
GAGCTCGACCGCTTGGCGGCGGCCGGACTGTACAGGCCGGACTGATCGATGGACCTTCTCGTCGATCTCGTCTGTTTCGTGGTCGAGATCGCGTTCTGGGCCATCATCGTCTGGATCGTCCTGAGCTATGTGGTGTCGTTCGGCCGCCTCTCCTTCGACCATCCGGTGCGCAGGTTCTACGACTTCATGTCCCGGCTCATCGAGCCGGTGCTGCGTCCGATCAGGAACGTCATCCCGCCGCTGCGCATCGGGGGAGCCGCACTCGACCTTTCCCCGCTGGTGCTCATCATCGGGATCCAGGTGATCTCGTTTGTCATCTGCTGATGAGCGCCTCGATCCCAAGGTAAACGTCGCTGCCGTCGATGTCGACGAGCACCGCATCGAGTGATCCCTCGTCAAGCGACTCGGCGAGCACCTCGCCGGCGATGAAGGCAGAGTGGACGCTAAATGCGTCCCGGATCGTGTCATCGTCGGCTGACCAAACCACGGCGATGTGGTCGGTGACATCCAGACCGAGGTTGCGGCGTATGCGCTGGATGCGGTTGACGATCTCGCGGGCGAAGCCTTCGAGGCGGAGGTCGTCGGTGACGGTCGTGTCGAGCGCCACCGTGAGCGGTCCAGACGATGCCACCACCGTCCCGGGATGCGGGGCCCTGGACACCACCAGGTCTTGGGCTGTTATCTGCTCGTCGCCGACGGTCATCGGGTCACCGTCGAGCATCGCGGCCACGGCGTCGTGGTCGAGGCCGGCGATGACTGCTGCGATCTCCTTGGTCCGTTCCCCGAAGCGGGGACCGATCCGTTTGAAGTCGGCCTTCGCCGATAGCGCGACCACATCGGATTCGTCCGCGATCACCTCCACCTCGCGCACGTTGAGCTCCTCTTGGATCAGGCGGCTGTGCGCAGCGATGCCTTCGCGCACCGCGGGATCACGGGCAATCACGGTGACCGCACTCAAGGGTTGGCGTACGCGAAGACCGTCACGTTTTCGCAGGCCGAGTCCCAGGGTGACCACAGTTCGCACGTAGGCCATGTTCGTCTCCAGGGTCTCGTCGATGACGGCCCGGTCGGCGATCGGATAGTCGACATGATGAATGCTCTGAGGCGCGTTCTCGTCGATCGCGGTGACCAAACCCTGATAGATCTCCTCGGTGATGAAGGGAAGAACAGGAGCGGCCACCTTTGCGAAGGTGGTCAGCACCTCGTACAGCGTGGCGAAGGCGGCGAGCTTGTCGGTGTCGTCACCACCGACGCGGTGCGCCCAGAACCGGCGCCTCGACCGCCTGATGTACCAGTTGGTGAGGAAGTCGACGAAGCCGATGATCGGTGGAATCACGGCGAACAATCGGTATGACTCCATCTCCCGGTTGACGTCGGCGATCAGGCTCTGCAGCACGGAGAGGATCCACCGGTCGATCTCGGGTCGGTCGGAGATGGCAGGTGCGGCGGCGAGGTCTTCGGCCGATATCCGGTCGGCCTCCGCATAGGTGGTGAAGAACGAGTACGCGTTCCACAGCGGGAGCAGGACGGTCCTTACCACCTCCCTGACGCCATCATCCTGGAACCGCAATGGGTCCGCCCGCAATACCGGCGAGTTGATCAGGTAGGCGCGCATGGCGTCTGCCCCGTACGCGTCGAGGATTTGCGAGGGATCGGAGAAGTTCCCTGCGCTCTTGGACATCTTGCGTCCGTCCTCTGCAAGGAGCATGCCGGTCACGACACAGTGCTGGAACGGAGCCACGTCGAAGATACCGGTCGACAGGACAAGCAGCGTGTAGAACCAGCCGCGGGTCTGGTCAAGGCCCTCGGCGATGAAGTTGGCGGGGAACCCAGCCTCGAACCGCTCCGCGTTCTCGAACGGGTAGTGGATCTGGGCGAAAGGCATCGATCCGGAGTCGAACCAGGTGTCCAGCACCTCTGGCACCCTACGCATCGTTCCCTCACAGGTGGCGCACGGCCAAGTGATCGGATCGAGGATGTCCTTGTGCAGGTCGTCGGGTCGCGTCCCTGCGAGGGCTTCCAATTCGTCGATCGACCCGACGCACACCTGCTCGTCACACCCGTCGCACTCCCAGACCGGAATCGTGGTGCCCCAGAAGCGGTTGCGCGAGATCGCCCAGTCTCTGGCGTCCTCGAGCCAGTTCCCAAACCGGGCAGTCCCCACGTAATCGGGAACCCAGTGGATCTCCTTGTTGTGCGCCACCATGCGATCTTTGAACGATTCCACCGCGACGTACCAACTGGGGATGGCCTTGTAGATCAGGGGCGTATCGGTGCGCCAGCAGAATGGGTAGGGGTGCGTGATCCTGGTGGAGCTGACGACGCGGCCGCGTTCCGCAAGCAGATCGAGAAGGATCGGGTCGGCGTCCTTGACGTACTTGCCCGCAACCTCGGGGACTTCGTCCGTGAACTTCGCCACAGCATCGACTGGGTCGACGAAGGCGTCGATGCCGTTGGCCCGGAACGCGGCGAAATCGGCCTCCCCATAGGCAGGCGCAAGATGGACGAGACCGGTGCCGTCTTCGGTCGTCACCTCTTGCATGGCGATGACCCGGAAAGCTCCCTTTTCTCGTTGCGTCTCGAAGTGGGGAAACGGCGGCTCGTAGGAGACGCCCAGCAGGTCGGCTCCCTTTCCGGTGCCGACGATCTCGTGATCCTCGCCTGGCCAGATGTCGTCGACCCGCTGGCGCGCCACCCAGGAGTGGGAGTCACCATGTGCCACCCTGACATAGTCGATGGAATAGCCAACGGCGACGGCCAGATTCCCCGGCAAGGTCCACGGGGTCGTGGTCCATATCAGCAGGTCGTCCCCGGCATCCACCACGTCGTTGCCGTCGAGGACCAGGAGCCGCACGATCACCGACGGGTCATCGACGTCGCGATACCCGCCGAGGCTCACCTCGAAGTTCGACAGAGGTGTCGCCGCACCCCACGAGTACGGGACCACCTTGAACCTCTTGTACACGAGGCCGCGATCCCACAGCTGTTTGAATCCCCACCACACCGACTCCATATACGCCAGGTCCATCGTCTTGTAAGCATCGTCGAAGGAGACCCATCGTCCGATGCGGCGGGTGATGTCGTACCAGTCGGTTGTGATGTCCGACACGAGATCGCGGGCCGCCTGGTTGAAGCGGTCAACCCCCAGAGCCTCGATCTCACGGGGGCTGTTCACCCCGAGGCGCTTCTGCACCTCCATCTCCACGGGGAGACCGTGCGTGTCCCAGCCAAACCGTCGCTCCACACGGTGTCCGCGCATGGTCCAGTACCGTGGGACGATGTCCTTGACCACGCCTTGCAGAATGTGCCCGTAGTGGGGGCTGCCGGTCGCGAAGGGGGGACCGTCGTAAAACGTGTACTCGGACTCCGGCGGCCGCATCTCGACCGAGGTGGCGAAGGCGTCGATCCGATCCCAGAAGGCAAGGATCCGCGCGTCGACGGCGCGTAAATCGACGGCTGGGTCGACCCTGGCAAAGGCTGGGGCGGTATTGCTGTCGGTCACGGATCCTCCCGGTCTCATGCCGGGACGAGGTGGCCCCGCGGTACCACCCGGCTTGCCGGCTGAAACCGGCCGCTCTGTCGAGAGCGACGACGCTCTCGTTCTCCGGTGTCGGCGGAGCGCCGTCGAGATCTACCCAGGCCGATCCAGGGATCTGCTCGCCGCTCGGGGGTGATGTCCCTCGTCTCCTGCGGTACCGACCTCTCACCGTCGTCGGTTCGCTGCGACCGCTGGTTCGCTCGAGGGCGCGTCCCCGTCTGTGCGTTGCCGAGAGGATACCCGGTTCCTGCTGCGCGGGCAGTGTCAGGCCAAGAGGCTCCGCAACTAGGGCGCGATCCGGTCCTTGTCGGTGGGGTCGTTTGCGGAGCCGTGCCCGAGCGGCTCGTAGCCAAGAGCGAAAAAATGGGTCCACTTTGGTCGACACGACCGGACACTCATTGGTGCGCTCTTGGTGTTGGCAACGGGTAGCGTCCGACGATGAGTTGGATCGAGCACCATCCCGATGGATCCCTGGTGACGGTATGGGCGGTTCCTCGGGCCTCGCGGACCGAGATCGTCGGTCTTCACGATGATGCGCTGCGAGTCCGTCTCGCCGTTCCGCCTGAAGCCGGGAAAGCCAACAGGGAGCTGGAGACCATCCTCAAGACGACATCGGGCGCAGCAGCCGTCGAGCTCGTCTCCGGCGCTACGAGCCGCAGGAAAACCCTGGTGTTGCGCGGCGTCGACCCGGCGGACGCTCGCAGGTTGCTCGACGGAGGAGGCGCCTGATGTCCCACAACCGATGCTATATTCCCGGCCGCGAATTGGAGGCCCAGTGGTCAGGAAATTGGCGCAAGCCACGCTCGATCGCTTCGGCGAGAAGCTCCGAGTCGAGCGAAAGCGACTCGAAGAGCTCATCGAAGAGGTCGAGCTGCAGCGAGAGGTCGGCAAGATCGCCGAGGCTGCGTCGGAGCACAGTGCAGATCCTGGGAACGCCGACGGCGGTTCACTCGCTCTCGAGATGGAGATGGACATCTCCGTGGAGCAAAACGCCAGAGAGCTGCTGGAGAAGGTAATTCATGCGCAAGACCGCATGGAGAAGGGCATGTACGGCATATGCGAAGTGACGGGGAAGGCGATTCCGCTGGCGAGGCTGGAAGCCCTCCCGTACGCGACGACGACGGTAGAGGCCGCAAGCCGGGCTTGAACCTCCGGGTGCTGGCTCTGATCGTCGCAGCCATTGTGCTCGTCGCCGATCAGCTGACCAAGGCGTGGGCGGTAAATGCGCTTGCCGACGATCCCGTCGTCCTCATCGATGGATTCCTGCGGTTCCGCCTCACTCACAACACCGGTGCGGCGTTCTCGACCTTCGCTAGAAGCGGCCCATTGCTGGGCCTGGTCGTCATCGGGGTCGTCATCTTCATCCTGCTCGCTCTACGCGAAACCGCAAATCGCGGTGAGGCGATAGGACTGGGGCTACTACTGGGCGGCGCCCTAGGGAACCTTGGCGATCGTCTGTTTCGCGGGGAGGGGATAATCGACGGCGCCGTCGTCGACTTCATCGACTTGTGGTTCATCCCAACCTTCAATGTTGCCGACAGCGCGGTCACCATCGGCGTGGTCGTGCTCTTGATCTCCTCGTTGTTTCGCCGATGACCGCCGTCGTCCCCGAGGAACTCGACGGGATCCGCGCCGACCGGGCGATCGCGGCGATGTGGGAGGTCAGTCGCGCTCAGGCGAGAAAGACGATTGATGCCGGCAAGGCCGAGCGCGGCGGTGTGGCCCTCCGCCCCTCCGATCGCGTTGCGGTCGGCGATGAGCTTGCTGTGGCGATCGAGGAGGATCGGGTGACGGTTGAGGCGGAGGACATTGCCTTCGGTCTCGCCTACGAGGACGACGATGTGATTGTCGTGGACAAGCCAGCGGGGCTCGTTGTTCATCCTGGGGCGGGTCACAGCAGCGGCACCCTCGCCAACGGCCTGCTGGCACGATTCGACGCTGCCGGTGAGCTCGGCCCGGATCGCCGATGGGGGATCGTTCACCGGCTGGACCGCGATACATCGGGCCTGCTCATCGTCGCCAAGACCCCAGAGGCCCAAGCGACCCTCCAGGACGCGCTTCGCGCCAGAGAGATCAGCAGGCGTTATCTGACGCTGGTCGCAGGGCAGTTCGACGCCGCCACCGGCACCATCGAGGCACCGATCGGGAGGGATCCGACCAACCCGACGCGGATGGCGGTGACCAGCGCCGGCCGTCCCGCTCGCACCCACTACCGGGTGAGCGCGGCCTGGGAGGACCGGGGGGTCAGCCTGCTGTCGGTGGAGCTAGAGACCGGTCGCACCCACCAAATCCGGGTGCACCTGCAGGCCATCGACCACCCCGTCGTAGGAGACCGCGTGTACGGTCCTCGCCGGCCGGTCTCCGGTGACCCCGGTCGCACGTGGCTCCACGCCGTCGGGCTCGAGTTTGCACATCCCTCGCGGTCGGCGAGCGTCGTGGTCCAGGCATTGCTTCCCGAGGATCTCGCCAAGTCGCTTGACCAACTCGGTCCGCCGGACCGGGGTGCGATCCCGGACTAAATTGATTGTTGGGAGGCCACGGTGTCCGTCCATTACGACCGCTTGTCGTACCTCGACAACTCATATCTCGCGCTCGAGTCGCGCTCGACTCACTTTCACGTTGGCGCGGTAACGATCTTCGAAGCCGGTTCGTTTGCGACCGCCGACGGGGGCATCGACGTCCAGTTGCTGCGGGAATTTGTGGCATCCAAGCTGCACGTCGTCCCTCGTTACCGGCAACGTTTGGCGTGGGTACCGATCGAGCGCCACCCGGTATGGGTCGACGACGAGTTCTTCAACATAGAGCATCACATCAGGCACATCGCGCTTCCACGACCGGGTTCGGAGGAGGAGCTCAAGCGGATCGCCGGCCGGCTCATGTCCCAGCCGCTGGATCGGTCGAAAGCAATGTGGGAGATGATCGTCGTCGAGGGCCTGGAAGGTGGTCGCTTTGCCATGGTGACCAAGATCCACCATTCCATGATCGACGGGATCGCCGGCGTGGACTTGATGGCGATGCTGATGGGTCTGGAACCGACCACCGAAATCGTGCCGGGGCCTCCATACTCGCCGCGGGAGGTTCCAAACGGGACAGAGCTGCTGGTGCGGGAGACGACGAGGAGGATCTCGGGGCTGATGGAGTCGTTGCTCGAGCTCGGGAGCCTCGTCGAGAACGCTTCCGAGATCCGCGACAGCCTGTTCCGCAGGCTCAAGGCGGTGAACGCTTCCCTTTCCAGCGGGTGGTTGACGCCGACCGGAGGGACTCCTATCAACGGGCAGATCAGCCCGGACCGGCGGATCGATTGGCTCAGCACACCGCTCGACGAGGTCAAGGAGGTCAAGAACATCCTTGGCGGCACCGTGAACGACGTGATCCTCACCACCGTGGCGGGAGGAGTGCGTCATTTTCTGATGGAAAAGCGGGGCGTCGATGACGACGTGCTCCACCAAACCGAGTTCAGGGTGATGGCGCCGGTCAGCGTCCGGAGCCCACGAGATCGTGGGACCCTGGGCAACCAGGTGGCGATGTGGCTCGTGAACCTGCCCATCGGCGAAGCGGACCCGGTGAAACAACACGCCACGGTGGTGGATGAGACCCGCATGCTCAAGGAGTCGAATCAGGCCCTGGGTGCCTCGACGCTGGTACGGCTATCGGCCGGGGCCCCGGCAACCCTGGTGGCACTCGGCGCTCGCCTGGCGGCAAACGCCAGACCCTTCAACATGACGGTGACAAACGTTCCCGGCCCCCAGTTTCCCCTCTATCTCCTCGACGCCAAGGTGCAGAGCACCTATCCGCTGGTACCGCTGTGGCAGAGCCACGGCGTCGGGGTGGCGTTGTTCAGCTACGCGGGTTCGGTGGACTGGGGCCTCAACGGCGACTTCGGGTTGATGTACGACCTCGACAAGTTCGGCGCCGCCCTGGAAGAAGCGTTCCGCGAGCTGCTAAAGGCAGCACGCGAGCCGCTCTGAGCCGCAGGTTTCCAGCCAAGGGGAGTCGATCTGGGAGCTATCGGCGCTGCCGCCAGGGCGGGTCGGGGCCTGCCCGCGGTCGAATCAGTCGACGCCGTTGCCGTGGGCTGTCGGGGGCGATGCGGAATCCTTGACCGTGGATGGCGACGTGGTGGTGGTACCTACACAGCGTGGTGAGGTTGTCGGGGTCGTGGGTGCCGCCGTGGCGGTGTTCTCGAACATTGTGAGGTTGCAGCCGATAGCGGCTCTGACAGGCGTCGAGGTGCAGCAACGGTCACGCCAGGCCACGAAGCGGCGAACCGCCGGTGGGATGGCCCTAGCGGCGTCTGAGGTGACGACGGGACGTCCGTCGGCGAGTCCGATGATTTGCACCGACCCCGTACACAGCAAGGTTTCGAGTGTGTTAGGTCCGACCCGCGGTCCATATTCGATCTCGGCCCCGGTCTCACCGCTGCTGGTGTTGGCGGCGTCGAGGTCGACGAACACTGCTACGGAAGGCCCTGCCAATCCGCCGGCATCAGCGTTTCCATTGCGGTCCAGGGAGTCTTGTGCAATGGCGACCAGGGCGTCGGCTTGGCGTTGTGCCCTCGTGAACTCGTCACCGCCGGGGAGTTGGCGAAACTCGTCGGCACGATTCTGGAGCGCTTTGGCGACGGTCCTGCCCCCGAGGCCCGGGAGTTGCCCTGAGATTCTCCACGACGACTCATCGAGGGTCGGCTGCGCCACGCAGAACCGATCTGCAAACGCCCGCCGCTCGCCGCGATGAGTCATCCGACGCTGTCGCGCGCTGAGCCGAGCCACATCATGCAGGTCGAGCTGCTCACTGGATTCGACCATCTGCGGGTCGGCACCGGCCTGAGCCAGGCGCAGCGTCGCGATGGCGCGATCAAACGAAGCCAAACCCTCGGCGAACCGGTTGTCGATCCACCGGAACCTGCCGAACCAGCGCATTCCGAAAACAAGATCCGAGGCCACCGACCGCGACATGTCCAGCGTCGACTCCACCCACTCCACGATCGTCCTGGCACCGTGTCGTTGGGCGATGTCGCGCTTGTTGAGCTCGTTGATCAAGACCCCTTGCCGGGCCCGCAAGTCACCGATATGTGCCTCGCACTCCTTGAGCTCGGCAACCCAGCCATCGATGCGTTGTTCTTCGTACCAGAACATGCTGACAAAGTATCAGGAGGGTGTAACAGAAATGGCCTGGCTAAACGGATTCACCCGCTCCGTCCACAACTATCTTTCCTCACCTCCGACCCACCGAAAGGACCCCACCATGAGTGACCAAGAGCCGAAGGAGCCTTCATCGCCGGAGGAAATCGAGGCTGCCCTCACCGGCGGCGTTCCGATGGGCCGGTGGAAAGAAGGGCTGCTCTTCGAGGGCATCGCGCCGACACCCGGCCTGCTCAGCGCGGCGAACTGGTTCCCGAAGACCGAACAGCTCGGACCCGACGAGATGCGGATCATTTTCATGGGCACCTCACCATCAATCAGGCCAGGACAGATGAATACGTCGGTGTTCGTCCAGCTCGGCAACGGCGACAACTTCATCTTCGACATCGGCGAGGGAGCGATCGCCAACTACGTCGCAGGCGGCTTCGCCCTCAACGAGCTGGACAAGGTGTTCATCACCCACCTCCACGTCGACCACTTCGGCTCGCTGCCCTACCTGTACATGTTCGGAGGCTGGAGCGGCCGCTGGCATAAGCCGCTTCGCGTCTTTGGTCCGTCGGGCCGAACTGCCGAGTACGGCACCGAAGCCATGATCGACGGGATGAAGAAGATGCTGGGTTGGCACATGGATGCGTTCAGCGTCTTCCCGGTTGGGCAAGGTCACGACATCGAGGTCAACGAATTCGACTTTCGCGACGACGGCGGTCTCATCTACGAAGAAGACGGCGTTCGGGTCATCCACTGGCAGCGCTCCCATGCCAAGGACGGCGCTTCTGCCTATCGGCTCGACTGGAACGGGCTCAGCGTGGTGTGGACCGGTGACGGACGGCCCAACCGTCGCGACATCGAGTTCGCCGAGGGCGTCGATGTCTACATCACCGAAACCCAGGCGGAGCTGATGAGCATCAGTTCTGGGGTCGCCGGGGTGCCGCCGTTCCTCGGCAGGTACACGGTCGACACCCACCACACCCCGGGCTACGCCGCCGGGTACATGGCGAATCAGATCCAGCCTCGGCTGTTCATGGTCACCCACATGGACTTTGACCCGTATCTAAACGAAGAGACGACCGTCGAGATCCGTCACCATTGGAAGGGCCCATTTCACTTCGGGGCGCCCGACGGCATCGTGGTCAACGTGACCAAGGACGACATCTGGGTGCGGCAGGGCATCCTGCCCGACTATCCCAACTCTAGGTCTCCGCAGTTCGATTTCGACTCGGGGCAGCTGGTGGTGCCGCACCCGCCGACGACCAGGGCCGAGATCCAGGACCAGGGCATTCGCGATTCGGAGATCCCGCCGAGCGAGTATTACCCGGAGGGCTACCACCCGGAGCTGCTCGAGGAGTGGCCGGTCGAGGGCGACCTGGTCGTGCCGATCGAGGTTGCTCCGGAGCTCACCGAGGGGATGGGCGAGAACTGGCGGCATCGCAAGGCATACGAGCGACACATCGCCGAGCTGGGTGCCGATAGCAAAGCCGAAGATTGATCGCGGAGCTGCGCCCGAGGTCGCGAAATGCTGTTTGCGGGCGCTCGCTTGTGTGGTCCCGGCGTGGTTGAATGCCACTGATGTAATTCCGGCCAGCCGAGGAAGCCGTTGCCCCGCGAAGGGTTCGCCCACCTTCACGTTCACTCCGAGTTCTCCATGCTCGACGGAGCGGCGCGGGTCAACGACATGGTCGCAGCCGCCGCCGCCGACGATCAGCCGGCGATCGCCATCACCGACCACGGGGTCTTATACGGGGTCATCGACTTCTACAAAGCAGCCACCGAGGTCGGGATCAAGCCGATCATCGGCATGGAGGCGTACGTCACCCCTGGCTCCCGGTTCGACCGACCACCACGACGAGAAGACATTCGCTACCACATGACTCTGCTCGCGGTGAGCGAAGCGGGATATCACAACCTCATCCAACTGTCGTCTCGCGCCTATCTCGAGGGGTTCTACTACAAGCCTCGCATGGACGCCGAGCTCCTTGCAGAGCACAGCGAGGGGATCGTGGCGACCACCGGATGCCTCGGCGGCCATGTGCCCCAGATGCTCGCTCCCGACGGGTCGAGCGAGGAGGGCAACGTCGGCCAGGTCCGCGATTACGCGGGTGCGGTGGCTGCCGCGGCCCGCTATCAGGACATTTTCGGCAAGGACAACTTCTTCGTGGAGGTCCAGGACCACGGGCTCACCGCCCAGCAACGGATCATGGACGACCTGTTACAGGTGGCAACAGACATCGGCGCACCGCTCCTGGCAGCCAACGACAGCCACTACACCTACGCCGCAGAGGCCGACGCCCATGACGTGCTGCTCTGTATTCAGACCGGCGCCAACAAGAGTGATGAAAAGCGGTTCCGATTCGACTCGCAGGAGTTCTACCTCAAGTCGGCAAAACAGATGCAGGCGCTGTTCCCAGACGACCGGTACCCGGGCGCAACCGCCAACACGCTCTTGATTGCAGAACGCGCCGACGTCACCATCGAGTTCGGCAATTTCCTCCTCCCGCAGTTTCCCGTACCGGAAGGGACCAGCGAGGAGGAGTACCTGCGTCAGCAGGTGATGGAGGGGGCACGGAGGCGCTACGGGATCCCCGTGCCCGAGGTCGCCGAGCGAATCGACTACGAGCTCGGCGTGATCACAGAAATGGGTTTCGCTGCTTACTTCTTGATCGTATGGGATCTGATGCGGCACGCCCGCGAGCGCGGCATCAGACGAGGGCCCGGCAGGGGGAGCGCCGCCGGCTCGATCGTGTCGTACTGCCTCGACATCACCGACCTCGACCCCATCGAGTTCGGGCTGCTATTCGAGCGGTTCCTCAACCCGGGGCGCAAGGAGATGCCCGACATCGATATGGACTTCGACGAACGGTATCGAAGCGAGATGATCCGGTACTGCGCAGAGAAATACGGGTCGGATCACGTCGCTCAGATCATCACGTTCTCGACGATCAAGGGGAAGCAGGCCATCCGCGACGCTGCCAGGGTGCTCGGCTTCCCATACGGGGTGGGGGACCGAACGGCGAAGCTGATGCCTCCGGCGATTTTGGGCAAGGACGCCACTCTCGCCCAGGCGCTCGACGAACCGGGTCCCTATGCCGATCAGATGGTGCGGGATCACTACACGAGCGCTGCCGGGCTCAGAGAGCTCTACGACGCCGACCCACAGGTCAAGGAGGTTGTCGACACCGCGCGAGGCCTCGAGGGCCTTCGCCGGCAGGACTCGATCCACGCTGCGGCCGTGGTGATCTCTCCGCGGCCGCTCACCGAGGTCGTTCCCATCCAGCGCAAGGGGGACGATGCCGAGGTCGTCACCCAGTACGAGATGCACGCCGTCGAGGCGCTTGGCTTGCTCAAGATGGACTTCCTCGGGTTGCGGAACCTCACCACTATCGAACGCACCCTCGATTTGATCGACCGTAACACCGGGTCCAAGCCCGATATCGACAATCTGCCGCTCGACGACCCTGCGGTATACGACATGCTCAAGAACGGCGACTCGATGGGCGTCTTCCAGTTCGAGGGTGGGCCGATGCGGGCACTGATGCGCAACCTCCAGCCCGATCGGTTCGACCACCTCGTGGCCCTCAACGCCCTGTATCGCCCGGGACCGCTTGGCGCAGGGATGCATCTCGAATACGCGAACCGCAAGAACGGGAAGGCGGAGATCACCTACCTGCATGATGACCTCGAGGAGATCCTCGGTGACACCTTCGGGGTCATGGTGTTCCAGGAACAGGTCATGCAGGCCGCTCAGAAGATGGCGGGTTACTCCCTGACAGAAGCGGACCTCCTGCGCAAGGCGATGGGGAAGAAGATCCCAGCGGTGATGCAGGCCCAGGAGGAGCAGTTCATCGCAGGGTGTGTTGCCAACGGCTACACCGAGCAGTTGGGCAAGGAGCTCTTCGGGTTCATCGAGCATTTCGCCGGCTACGGCTTCAACAAGAGCCACTCGGCGGCGTATGCGCTCGTCGCCTACCAGACGGCGTGGTTGAAGGTCCACTATCCGGCGGAGTACATGGCAGCCCTGCTGACCTCGGCCAAGCGAGACAAGGACCGCACCGCCGTCTACCTGCACGAGTGCCGGATGATGGGAATCCCCGTGTTGGTCCCCGACGTAAACGTCTCGGAGGCGGACTTTGTCGGTGCCGGTGGTCGGATTTCCTTCGGGATGTCGGCGATTCGCAACGTCGGAGAGGCGGTTGTGGATCTCGTGATAGACGAGCGGGAGAAGAACGGCCCGTTTGTCAGTTTCGACGATTTCGTCAATCGGGTCGACGTCAACGTACTCAACAAGCGAACGATCGAGGCCCTGATAAAGGCAGGCGCCTTCGATTCGCTTGGCCACCAGCGCCGCGGCCTGCTCGAGGTGGCGTTCGACACGCTCGACGCGACCATCACCCGTCGCCGGGCGGAGGATATGGGGCAGTACAGCCTGTTCGGCAGCGCAGATGTCGCTGAGGAGTCGGCCGGGATCGTGGTCCCCGAGATCGAATGGGACAAGAAGATCAAGTTGGCGTTCGAGAAAGAGATGCTCGGCCTGTACGTCTCCGACCACCCCCTGCTCGGTGTCGAAGCGACCCTCGAAGCTATGTGCTCGGCATCCATCCCCGGGCTATGGGACCTGAAAGATCGTGCGCAGGCGTCAATCGGTGGCATCGTCGGATCGATCACCACCAGGTATACCAAGGCCGGCGAGCCGATGTATTTCTTCAGTCTCGAGGATCTTCAGGGTGCGGTCGAAGTGGTCTGCTTCCCACGTACGGTCGCCGAGTTCGGCCCGCTCATTCGTGAGGATGCCATCCTGATCGTGACCGGGCGGGTCGACCATCGCGGCGACGATGTCAAGTTCATCGCCCAGCAGATCCACGAGCCTCAACTCGATGCTGATTCGGTGGTACGACTCAAGGTGCCGGCGTCCCGCCTTTCTCAGGACACCGTCGGCAAACTGCGTGGCATTCTGAGTAATCACCCCGGAGCCGCGGAGGTGTACCTCCACATGACGGCGGACAACGGCGAGAAAGTGCTGCGGCTCGGCAAGCAGCACCGGGTCGAAGCCCGCTCTGCACTGTTCGCCGAGTTGCGCGAGTTGCTTGGACCCTCAGTCGTGTTGTAGTCAGTAGATCAGTATCTGCCTTGGCTACTTGGCTACTCCGCTACTGATCTACTCCCCCGCTACCTCGACATCACCGCTCCGAGATCAATACCGTCCAGCAGCGCAATAAGCGATTTCGCGTCGGTAGGGGAAACCGGTACCCACGGAACGGCGACGAGGGGGACCCCGTAGCGGTCGGCGAGTCCCACCATGGCAGCCGACTGGCGCCTGGCTTCACCGCCCCAGTTCACCAGGTTCTTGGTGAGCTCGGCTCGGACTGCCGGGTCGAGCACGTTGGGGATCGGCTGCAGGGCGGCGTCGGCCCAGGAAGTCGGGAGGGCGCGGTTGAGGATGATGGCGGCCGGCCTCACGTCGATCTCGGTCAACTCCTCGAAGAAGCGAACAGCCTCGGCAACGGGAGCGGGATCGGCCGTGGTCACCACCAGCGTGGTCGCTCGCTGCAGATACCGTTGCATCGTGTGCGCCCTCGCCGTCAACGCGTCGTACATGGTTCGCAGATCGAGCAGGAACTCGGCGACGTCCTCGAGCAATGGTCCGCCGAGAATGGTATCGGCGACCTTGAGCAGCGGCCTTCCGGTGAACCGGTATAGGAATCGGCGGCCGGGGAGCTGGGCACCGGTGAGCCAGTGCAGCAGCTTCCCTCCCACCAGATCGGCTGTTCTTGCAGGGGCGAGGTAGAAATCGAGACCACCAGCCGACGGGGGGGTATCGACCACGATGAGGTCCCAGCTCCCGGACTCGATGAAGATCGACATGGTCTCGGCGGCGGCAAAGGACTGGGCGGCAGGGAATCGATCGGCGAGGGCTCGAAAGTATGGGTTCACCAATAGGCGGTCTGCGATCTCCGGCTCGCTGTAGCGGCGTACGATCGCTTCCCATGATGAGGTGGCGTCGAGCATGGCAGCCCACACGCCGGGTGCGTCGACCACCGGCACCGGATCCCCACTGAGGCTGGTCAAATCGAGGGCATCGGCGAGCCGCTTCGCAGGGTCAACCGTCATGACCAGGGTACGTGTGGTGGGCGAGGCGACGGCGATGGCCAGCGCCGCCGACAGGGTGGTCTTGCCGACTCCTCCGGCCCCGGTCACGACGACCACTTGTGTGTTCACAGGAGGCGCTCACATTCATCGGCAAGGCGCTCCGCGACCTCAGCTGGTGTTCGCATATCGAACAGGTAGGGGAGCCGCGGATCGTCTGGCACAGCGTCGAGCCACTCGCGCTGCTGCTCGATGAGGTCGCTGTGCAGCAAGCCCGCGTCCCTGGCCTCCGATGGATCGAGCTGTTCGATTGTGGCGCGAGGCGTCTCCAACGGGTCGAAGACGCGATTAGCAAGCACCCCGGCAATGAGGATCTGACGCTCCTTGTCGATCTGGGCGATCGCCTGACGGGTCTCAACGATGGGAAGTTCCTCGGCGGTGGTGACCAGCACCAGGCCGCTCACTTCAGGGTCGCCGAGGGTGGCTTGGAGCCTTGCCGCCTGCTCGCGCACCGCACCAGTTGGGATCAGGCCGGTGATCGTTTGGGGGGCGGTCAGGTACGACTGGAGCTGGCCGAGGGGGGGTGCATCGACAACCACCAGATCCCAATTCTCCTCCCACACTTCGAATATCGGCTTTCCCATGGTGACGATCTCCCGCACCCCTGGAGCGGTGTCAACGAGGACGTTGAGTGCCTTGCTCAACTGGGTGGTAGGGAGAGATCGAGCCGCCCGCACCTGGAGTTTGAGATATTGGTCGAGGGCGTTGGCGCGGTCGACTACGGAGCCGAAGAGACCAGGGTGGATCTGCACTGGTTCGGCGCTGAGGGCCTCGATGCCGAGATGGGAAGCAAGGCCGAGGGCCTCGGTCATGGCAACGGCGAGCACCCGCCGGCCGTGACGGGCAGCCACGATGGCAAGTGCCGCGGTCACCGCCGACTTCCCGACACCACCCTTGCCGGACACGAGCAGCAGGCGCCGGTCGAGCATCATTCGATGGCGATCGTCGTCAGCTGCAAGTTTCCAACGGCGGCGGTGCGTCTGTGCTTCCCGCTGTTGCTGCTTCGCAGCAGGCCGCTCGGGCCCCGGCTCAGCGGATTCTCTCCTTGATCACAAGCCGGCGAGCGTCCCATCCGCTT
>JACZST010000013.1 GCA_022574065.1 Acidobacteriota bacterium | reverse complement strand
CACCGAGTCATACAGTGGGCCTTGGCAGGAATCGGAGCCGGACGATGGACGGTACCGCAACGCCTGGTGGAAGCAACACTGCGACGCAGTGGGCAGCTGACTGACGGTCAACGCGACATGGTGCGTCGTTTCGCCACCTCCGGTGACGCCATCGACATCGGGATAGGCCCGGCCGGAACCGGCAAGACCGCGGTGATGGCTGTGATCGCCCAGCTCGCCGCGGTGACCGGCACCCCGATTGTTGGCGCGGCGCTCGCTGCCCGAGCCGCCGCCGGCCTCGAATCCGCCACCGGGATCCCCTCGACCACGCTCACCCGGCTCATCGGCCAGAGCCGAGACCAAGGAGGCCTTGGTGGTGGGACGGTGGTGGTGGTGGATGAGGCGGGCATGGTCGGCACCCGCCAGCTCACCGCCGTCTCCGACGTCGTCGAACAAGCACAAGGCAAGTTGATCCTCATAGGTGACGACCGGCAGTTGGCCGAGATCGACGCCGGAGGTCTCTTCGGAGCGCTCATCGACCGACTCCCCACCATCGAGCTAACTGACAATGTCCGGCAGCGCGACGTCTGGGAACGTGTCGCTCTGGCCGAGCTCCGAGACGGCTCAGTGACCCGGGCGATCGGAATGTACCGACAGCACAAACGCCTCGTCGTCGGACACGACCGCCAGGACACGATGGCCAGGGCGGTGGGGGACTGGTATCGCCACGTTACGGCCACCGGTGATCTCACCAGTGGGCTGCTCATCGCCTACCACAACGACACCGTCGCTGAACTCAACCAACGAGCCCACGCCTATCTGGGCGCCTCGAAGCAGCTCCACGGCCCGGCGCTTCGAGCAGGAGAACAGGTCTTCGAGGCCGGCGACCGGATCCTGTGTCGCAAGAACCGGAGCCGGCTCGGAGTGCTCAACGGCGACCTCGGCACCGTCATCGCCGTCGACCGAGACCTGGGCAACCTCACGGTTCGACTCGACCGTGACCCCGAGACCAGAGAGCTGCCCTGCTGGTACCTCACCGCCGGCCACGTCGACTACGGCTACGCCCTCACCGGCCACAAGGCCCAAGGCGTCACCACCGGCCGCACCTTCACCATCATCGACGGCGCCACCGACCGGCAATGGGCCTACGTCGCCATGAGCCGCGGCCGCCAAACCAACACCCTCTACCTGGCAAACCCCGAACCCGGCGCCGAACCCTGCACCCATCTCAGCCACCCCGATCGGAGAGACCCTCTCGACGCGCTGACCGCCTCGCTTGGCCGCAGCTCGACTCAAACCGCCGCCATCGACCAAGTCGTCGGATCACCCCCGCCAAGCAGCGAGGTCCTCGAACGTGTCGCCTGGATCGTCGCCCAGCGCCACGCTGCCCAAAACCAACTCGGGCGGTCGACCCACGGCATCAAACTCGCCGCCGAGCGGTGATCAGGAGCGCCAAGCGTCGCCACCGGTCAGCGCACCCGCCCATTCTCCCGGCCGGTTCGCTGGTGGCTTGTGGGGGTTTGGGCGGCAACGCTGGATTGTGGGCGGCTTCGTTGGGTGCGACTGTATGAGCTTCCAGGGCGCCTTCTGCCCCGGTTTCACGGTGCCCCTTTGACGACCAGTGTGCCGGTCATGCCGGCTTGGGCGTGGCCTGGGATAGAACACTCGAACCCATAGGTGCCCAGAGCTGCGGGGACGAGTCCTCCTGTGGCGCTTTCGCCTGCAGCGGCGATGATTCGGAATCCGAGCTCTTGGATTGTGAGGTCGTGGATGAGTGAACCGGTGTTGACGAGGGTGAGGTTGACCGGTACGTCTTCATTCACGGTGACCGTCGCCGGCGAGAAGCCGAACTCCCGGGCGTCGAGGATCAGTTCGGTCGCGCCGGGTATCGGCTCCGTGGCGGCGGCTCCGTCCTGCCAGGGCCACATCATCTGATGGTGGGATCCCATGTAGTTCATCCATCCCACCCCTCCTGGCAGGGAACCGGCTGTGAGGATGGCTCCCAGCACGGCAACGGCGAGGAGGGTGAGACCTGACCAGAGGAGGCGTGCATCGCGCATCTGGCGATCATCCCCTCAGGTGCTGGCGTCGCGTTTCGAACTCTTCGCGGTCGATCTCGCCTCGGGCGTACCGCTCCTCGAGGATCTCGAGGGCGCGGTTCCCTCCCTGCCGGTTGTTCGGTGTGAACTGGCGAACCCCCCAGATGATGAGGAGGATGGTTCCTCCCCAGAACAGCGCCATCCACAGGAACATCCATCCAGCGCCCCAGCCTCCCCACATCATGTCGAACTCCTTTTTCGGGCAGCTTTGTCTCTTTTGCTGCTGATGATAGGCTTCTCCATAATTCTATGGAATAGTGAGGGATGATGTCCCGGGTGCCGAAGTCGGGTCGGGAGGTCAAGGACGGCCTGTATGAGCAGTTCGCTCGCATCGGCAAGGCGGTCGCCAACCCGAAGCGCATCGAGTTGCTCGACCTGTTGTGTCAGGGTGAGCGGAGCGTCGAGGTCCTGGCCGATGCGGCCGCCATGGGTGTGACGAACACTTCGGGCCACCTGAGGGTGCTCCGTGAGGCTCGTCTGGTCGAGACCCGCAAGCAGGGTACGAGGGTCTTCTACCGCTTGGCCGACGAGACGGTGTGCGGCTTCTTCTTGTCGTTACGTGATCTGGCCAGGGAGCGTTTCGCCGAGGTGGATCAGGTCGTGCGGGACTACTTTGGGGCCCGAGACGAACTCGACCCTGTGGGAAGAGCGGAGTTGCTGGCCCACGCCGATGACGGCGATGTGATCGTGCTTGATGTTCGACCTGGTGAGGAGTACGAGGCCGGTCACATACCGGGAGCAATCTCAGTGCCGCTCGGCGAGCTCGAACAGAGGCTGGCAAGCCTTCCCCAGGATGCAGAGATCGTCGCCTACTGCCGGGGACCGTACTGCGTTCTCGCTCCCCAGGCCCTGGAGCTGTTACACAGCCACGGGTTCCGGGCGCGCCGTCTCGAGGAGGGCCTCCCCGAGTGGCGCCAAGCGGGGCTACCAGTGGCGGTGGGAAAGGAAGGCCAAGGGTGAACGCGCTGTTCATTCTCAACGATGCGCCCTACGGGACTGAGCGCAGCTACAACGGGCTGCGTCTCGCCGGATCGCTCGCCAGGCAAGAGGGTGAACATGTTCAGGTCTTCCTCATCGGCGACGCTGCAGCCTGTGCCAAAGCCGGTCAGAAGGTGCCGCAGGGTTACTACAACGTCGAACGCATGCTCCGGCTGGTAACCCGGCGGGGCGGTGCGATCGGGGTGTGTGGAACGTGCTTGGATGCCCGGGGCATCACCGACGAAGAGCTGGCCGACGGGTGTCGCCGCAGCACCCTGGACGAGTTGACCGACTGGACGCTTCGCGCCGACCGGGTTCTTGTCTTCTGACACGACCGGCCGACACGCACCACCCCTCGCCGCGACGAGTGGCCCCTGGCTACAGGGACCGTTGAGAGGTCCCAGCCCGCGGTCCCGCCCCGCTTGGAGGTCCACTCATTGATCGTCGGTGGCGAGCAAATGGCGCCGCCCGTATGTCCACGGTCGATTCACTGTGCGCAGGAGCAGCTGATAGACCGATACGGCTGCTGAGTCGAAGGCGACAGCCGAGCCGGCCATGTAGAGCCGGAAGATCCGGTAGGTGGTCTCGTCGACCGTGTCCACTGCGACCTGGTGGTTGGCCTCGAGGTTGTCGACCCAGTGTCGCAGGGTGAGGGCGTAGGACGTGCGCAGCGATTCGGCGTCGCGAAGCTCGAAACCGGCATCCTCAGCCTGGGCGACGACCTCGTCCACCGTGACTAGGTTGCTGTCCGGAAAGACATAGGTGTTGATGAAGGTGGGCGTGGTTCGCCCGGACCGCCGGTCCCGGTTCACGATGCCATGGTTCAAGAACGCACCACCCGGTTCGAGCAGGTCTCGGACTCTGGAGAAGTATCTGGCGAGTTGTCCCTTGCCGACATGCTCGAACATCCCGATGGACGCGATGGCGTCGTGTCGGCCGTCGACGTCGCGATAATCGAGGAGTCCGAAGCTGACTCGATCACTCACACCGGCCTCCTTGGCGGCTGAAATCGCCCACTCGACTTGTGGTGCGCTGAGGGTCACTCCCATGACTTTCACCCCGTAGTGCTGGGCGGCGTGGATCGCCAGAGTGCCCCAGCCGCAGCCGATGTCGAGTAGCCGTTGGCCGGACTGCAGTTGCAGTTTGCGGCAGATCAGGTCGATCTTGCGGCGCTGTGCCGTTTCCAGTGGCTCGGCAGGATCGAGGAATACGCCACTCGAGTACACCATCTCGGGATCGAGGAACTGGCGGAAGAAGTCGTTGCCGGTGTCGTACTGGGCGCTGACCGACGCCTTGTCCCGTCTCTTGGAGTGGAGCCGCCCCTTCGTTTTCGGGCGGGCGTGTGTGCTGCGACGGTTCTGGGCGGGGAGCGTTCTCAGCCGGCGGAACATCCGCAGTGAGGTCAGACGCCGGCCTGGCATCGACTGGAGCGTGGCCGCGAACCGCAGCACTTCGAAAATGCTGCCCTCGATATCGACGTCGTCATAGATGTAGGCCTCGCCGGCTGTCAGATCGCTGGGCGGCAACAACAATGCCCGCAGGGCACCGGGGTGGTTGAGCACAATGGTGGCGGGAGCTTCTGGCGGTCCCCATACCTCACCGTTCCAGGCTCGCATGGCGACAGTCGGCTCGCCGGTCACCGCCACGAGCTGTTCATACACCGACCGTGAGGTGGCTAACGCATCGGCCATCACGACTCCTTTCGGCGTCGACTTCGCTCAACCATAAGGCAGCCTCGGCTGGTGTTCCCAAGACCTCGGGGCGAGCTCATCGCCAGGCTCCAGCGCCGACATAACGAGAGAGCTCAGTGGTTCCCGGTCGGTCCGCTGCAACGCCCTGGGGCCGTGATCCGGACTTCCACCGGCAGTACGTCCGGCTGAACGGGAAGAGATTAGCCAAGGGCTCGACGCGCGGCCCGTACACGATCGTCGGCATGCCCGCGACCGCCGGCTGGGTAGCGACGCTATGGGAGTCCCGACACGCGATCGATGCCGTTTGACCACCGCTCGAGAATGCTGGTGATCTCGTTGAGGGTGAGGCCTGTGGTTGGGTGTCCTTGACGATTCGGAGCCCTTCGACGTCTCCGACCCATCTGGTACCTGCTTGACCTTCCAGTCGAATGGAGGGTCCATAATGGTTGTGACGTGCGATACCCGCACGGAGCACGGAGGTATGTGATGACCTCGACACCCGACCTGACGGGGAGCAGAGTCCGCTGGCGCGGTCGCGCCCCGAGGCGCATGGCCGCCGGGCGGGTCTGCATCGGATTGGGCTGCACGACGAAACTCAGCACCTACAACCGTCGTGATACATGCTTCTTGCACTGTCCGGTTCGCTTTCCCCGGGCCCGCGCCACACCGGAACGGATCCGACGTCGACACCGCAGGGAGGAGAAATGAAGACCAGGCAGCTTCGATACACACCCGTAGCCTCGATTTCGTCGATGGAAATCACATGAGCCGTCGCGGTCTCCCCCTGCACCCGCTGATGACTGCCCTCGCATACTTTCTGCCCTGGCTGTGGCCGCCTCGGCTGGCGCCCCGATGTCGGCCGCTGTGTCGACTGCGGGCAACGACCCCCTGGCCGTCGGCATATCTGGCCATGGGAGGAATGGCACGGTGAGCTGTGAGTTGTGGCATGAATCGCAGGGACTTTCTCGATCGCGGCTGGAAGGCCGGGTTCGTGATGATCGGCGCAGCAGGGATGTGGACGTCGTGGGACATGCTGCGGCCGCTGCCGGGATCAGGGCTCGGAGGGGTGGTGAAGACGGTCGCCCCGAGCGAGGTTCCGTCGGATTCGCCCGTGTACATCCGCGCCGCAAAGTCCTACTTGACTCGGATCGACGACGAGATCGTCGCACTGTGGCAGCGGTGCCCGCACCTCGGGTGCAGGGTCCCCTGGTGCGAGTCCTCCGGTGAGTTTCAATGCCCTTGCCACGGTTCCCGGTTCAACCGAGCGGGCGAGGTCCGGTCGGGTCCGTCACCGCGGGGGCTGGACCGCTTTGCGGTGACCGTCGTCGACGAGGTCGTCGAGGTCGACACCGGGATGATCACCGAGGGGTTCCCTCTCGGTACCCCGGAGACGATCGACGAGCCAGTACAAGGAGCGGGGTGCAGGTGACGGACTTATGACCACGACACAGATCCTTCTGTTCGCCTTCGCTGGCATCGGTGCCCTCGCCACGATCTCAATCATCTCGATCGCGTGGCGACGCGGTGATGGGACCGCCACCGGCTCCGTGGACCGCAAGGCGATGCGTGGCGACCCGGCGGTGGCTAGAAGGTGGATCGCGGCCCCGGCCCCGGCCCTGGCTGGAGAAGGTAGGCCGGTCGTGGTCGCCGCCCCGATCGATCCGCTGGAGGCGCGCCAGGAGCTTGATGAGGAGAGTTACGGGATGACCCGGCGCCGGTTCTTCAACCGGGGGATTCTGGGGGTCTTCGGCCTCTTCTTGGCCCAGTTCGGCGTCGCTTCCCTCGCCTTCATGTGGCCCCGCCTCAAATCCGGCGGCTTCGGCTCTGAGGTGAACGCCGGCAAGATCGAAGACCTCAAGATCGCAGCCCTCACCGAGGACGGAAGGGTCCAGCCCGTGGTCATCGCCGCAGCGCAGGCATATGTGGTGCCGGTGCAGGGATCGCTCGAAGGTTCCAGCTTCGACGGGCTGCCGGTGGTAGCCGCCGGATTCATGGCGCTGTGGCACCGCTGCGTCCATCTCGGTTGTCGAGTTCCCGAGTGCGACACCTCATTGGGATTCGAGTGCCCTTGCCACGGTTCCAAGTACAACTTCCACGGCGAGTACGAGGACGGGCCCGCTCCCCGTAATATGGATCGATTCCTCGTTTCGATCAGCGAAGACAACGAGCTGATCATCGACACCGGCACCGTCATCGAGACGGCCAGGGCCTCGGTAAAGACGGTCGAGTATCCGGAGGGCCCGACATGCATCTGATACGGAGCAGGTCATACTGGGCGGTGTGGGATGGCGGGTCGCGGTGGCCGCCACAGTCAACGATCGACAACGATGGTTCGGAAAAGTTCGCTAGACCTTGAACGGCCCCCGACGTTCGGCGGCTCCGATGACCAAGCGATGTTGCACCTGCAAACAGGCCAAGCCTCGCTCCGAGTTCTACCGCAATCGGGCGAGGGCAGATGGTCTCGGGACCCGGTGCAAACGGTGTCACACCCGGGGAATGGCCGCTTCCCGCCAGCGCCGAATCGACCGGATCGGCATCGACGCTTACAGGTCTGACAAGGCCAAGAGGCGAGGGAGCGGCGGGAGGCGAACAGGGTTCGCCTGAATACCCAGAGCCGGGCCCGCCAGCGAGCCCACCAGGCCCTCAAGGCCAACCATCCCGACGAGTGGCGTCTCCTCTAAGCCGCCGCCGAGCGTACTTCGCGGCGGTTCTAGGATGCCCGGCGATTCGGACCGGCGGCGAAGTCCGTGGATTGTCGCCACCGTATCAGCGGTGATCGTGGCGAGTCTCGCGTTGGGCGTGGCCCTCGCCACCCGATTCGGGGTGGACCCGAACGACGTGGCATCGGCCGTCATCGATCGCAAGGTCGCCGCACTCGATCTCCGGCGGCTCGGTGCCGACGGGTCGATCTCGCTCCACGAATTGGAAGGCGAGATTCTCGTTGTGAACTTCTAGGACTCCTGGTGCCCGGCTTGTCGGGTCGAGCACGACGATCTGATGCTCGCTGCCGGCAGATACGAGGACTACGGCGTGCGTTTCATCGGCGTGGTGTATCAGGATCGGCCTGCCAGCGCCCGGGCCATGCTCGACGAGCTGGGTTGGGGCTACCAATATGTGACCGACTCGAACTCCCGGGCGGCGATCGTATTCGGCGTTAGCGGAGTCCCCGAGACCTATTTCGTCGGTCGTGACGGTGTGATCCGGGCTCGAATTAGCGGCGAGATCAACATCGCGGCTTTGAGCGCCATGCTCGACGGGATGCTCTTTCGGGGAGGGTGTTCTTGACACTGGCGTCGAATGCGGTTGGGGGCGTATCCGGGGGAAAACTCTCGTCCCTTTTCGTACGCGTGCGAGCACGCCGGCGGGCCTTTGGCGGTGTCACACGACACGATCCCAGGGGCAACCTCCCCGTTAGGCGACCCCGACGAGTAGGCACCCCTCGTGAGCCACGAGCCATCCCCGACCGGCCTCCACCATCGCCTGACGAGCCCATAGTCAAACCTCAAGGCTGGGGCCACCATCGTGGCGACGAGTTCCCGACCCTGGAGACCTCTCGTGGCGACGAGTTCCCGACCCTGGAGACCTCTCGTGGCGACGAGCCCTAACCCTGGAGACCCCTCGTGCCCGAGGCGATTCCCGCTCGATGATCGGACCAGCCCCTTGGGGCCCTGAGGCTTCCTGACGCTCCTGGATGCGACGAGCCTTCCGAGCCTTTCGTCGAGGGATGCTGGAGTTGCCCATTCCCTTTGCCTGCGTCTCCTACCACGAGCCCACTGAGCGCCCCTTACGCCTCCCCAATCGACCCTGCACCGACCGCCCTTTCCCTCTTGACATTCCAGTCGAATGGAGGGTCCACAATGGTCGTGCGAAACTCGCACGGAGCACGGAGGTGCGTGATGACCTCGACACACGACCTGACGGGAAGCACAGTCCGCCGGCGCGGTCGCACCCCGAAACGCATGGCTGCCGGACGGGTCTGCATCGAATTGGACTGGACGACGAAGCTCAGCATCTACAACCGCCGCGACACATGCTTCTTGCACTGCCCGGTTCGCTTTCCCCGGACCCGCGGCCACACCAAGACCGGAACGAACCCGACCCCGATACCCCAGTGAGGTGAAAATGATGACCAGGCAGCTTCGGTACACACCGGTGGCGATCGCAATCGGAACATTTCTTGCAGTCTCGTTCGCGTTGTGCGTGGCGTGGGATGGCGTGTTCCCTGATTGGGCGATGCGCAGGGCGTGGGAGCCGTTGCTCCCGGGGTTCAGCTGGCTGTCGATCGGCAGCTTCCTGCTCGGACTGGCGGAGGCCTTCCTCTACGGATTCTGGCTTGCGCTGGTGGTACCGGCCGCCCGATGGACGAGCCGACGGCTCGACACGGATCATCTGGCGGGACGATCCACCGCGTAGCCGACCAAATCCGACAGGCACCGACGGTGGCCATCCGATCGGCGGGTCAGCGCGGTGGGCGCTACTGGGATCGAACCAGTGACCTCTGCCGTGTGAACGCTTATCAGGGGGTTTTGAGGGCTCTTGCGGCTAGGCGAACGGCTAGAAGCCCATGCCACGTTTGCGTTTTGGGCCTTCATCCGTGCCCATGGGTTGGCGGCGTCTTGTACCCGTTCGCGGACCAGACGCGGACCACGGTCGCCCCACTGGAGCGGTCGGCGAATCGATGGATGGTGACCGGGATCGTGTTCATCGCCCTTTTCGTGCTCGCGTTCCCTGCCGGGTCTACGAGCCGGCGAACCGGCGCGAGGCTCATGCAACACAGACGGCGTCGCTTATCGGGCAGGGAGCGGATCTGTTCGCTGCCAACTGCGCCTCGTGTCTCGGCGTGATGGGTGAGGGCGTCGACGCCCCGCTCTCAACTCGCGACAGTTCCTCACCACCGCCACAGACGAACAGATCGCCGGTCTCATCGCCCACGGGGTACTAGGCACCGAGATGGTCGCCTACTCCTTCGACTTGGGTGGCTTCCTCACCTCCGAGCAGATCGAAGCAGCGACCGTCTACCTCCGCTCGCTCGAAGAGGATGCCCGGAATCGACCCGGCTGGCGCTTACCCCAGGGCGCGGCAGGAAATGACGACGAGGAACCGGCCGACGCCGATGACGAAGAGACCGAGCCGGAGTTCGATGCCGCAGTCTTTTTCGGCGCAAACTGCGCCGACTGCCACGGTGCCGACCTCAGCGACGGCGACGGCCCGGCCCTCGGCCCGATGAGCACCTTTTCGAAGCGATCACTTTTTGGGCGCGACGAGATGCCGGCGTTCATCGGGGAGCTCAAAGAGGACCAGAACTTGGCGATCATTGCCTCCATCCGAGAGATCCAAGCCGGAGGTTGAGAAAGGCGCCTTGATCCCGTTGGGTGTTGTCCCGGTTGAGCCGGGACAAGGAGCCAGGTTCGGTGGGTTCGTCAGTGTGACGCTTCGTATGCCCCGTGGGTGCACCACACGCAGTCACAGGTCGGCATGTGGCAGGCACGGTCGCGGTGGTGGAGGCGGGCACGGGCGAGGCGGGGCAGCGCGGCCCGGGCCACGATCGACTTGACCCGGCTCGGTGTCCAGTGGCTGCGCAGACGCCGACGCAGGTCCGTCGATGCGGCACCGCGGCGCACTACAGGGGTGATGAGGGGGGCGGGGAGCCGCTCGTAGAGGAGCCGGTTGAACAACGTCGCTTCTCTGTGGCTCTCGAACCGGTTGCGTGCGGCTGTGGCGTAGTCGAAGCCTTCGAGGAGCGACCGGGCGGCGAGGGCACCCGATTCCATGGCGTACCACATCCCGAACCCCCACTCAGGGTCCTGGAGCCCTGCTGCTTCACCGACGAAGAGGCGACCGGCCTCGTCGCTGAACCGGGCCGCTCCGAATAGAGACCCGAATCCTGAGAACGGTTGAGCGTTGCGGAGTTCGAGATCGGGCACCAGCCGTCTGAACGTATCGACCGCCCGCTGCCGGGCCTCCTTCCAGTCCTGGTGGCGGCGGAAGAGGCAGGTGGCGAGTGTCGCCCTCCCATCCCATACGACCAGGTAGGCGTATCCGGCTGGAGCAACGTCATTTGAGATGATGCAGTGAGCCTGATCAGGCAGTTGGGTCGAGAAGACATATCCAGTGGCGATGCCGTCGGCGTAGCGCGGGCCTATGGCCACGATGTCGCCCCGCCGGGCATGCTCGGCTGGTCGGCCCAGCAGCACCTCGGCTCCGGCATCCTCCGCTTGGTCGAGCAGTGCCCGATCCAGGGACCCTGCTTCGGGGCCTCTCCGCAGGAGGTAGAAGAGGGGCTCGGTGGTTTGAGTGGCGACGGGCCGCAGCTTCGGATCGTAGAAAATGGTGTCGTGGAAGGCCCGGTGTGCGAAGGTCGGTTCGACACCGAGGCCAGCGAGTCGGTCCAGCGCGTCGGTGGGTGACGACCAATTCTCCAAGCCTTGGAAGTCGCCGGGGAAACGATGGCCGACCTGTCGGGCTTTCTCGTAGACCCGTACCCGTCGGCCGGCTCGAGCCAGGGTGGCGGCAGCAACCAGTCCGGCTGGGCCGGCACCGATCACCGTGTGGTCATACCCCGCATCACCCATGGCTACCTCGTACCAGCCTTTGTTGGCCGCATGTCAGCCGTCACCGGTCGAGGTGGACGGGGCTGGTGTCACGCCGCGCCCGTTCCGCTGGAGGCTGAACCGCGCCGCTTCATGGCCGACCTCGTCCTCACCGCAGTGGAAGTCGTCATCTCCACCTCCAAAGAGTCCCGCCCCACCGAAGGAGAGGGCGCGCGGTGGGCCTGACAGCCAGATGCGCCCGACGGGCCGGAGGGCCTTGCGCAGGTCGTAGCCCCCTGTCACCGTGTTCGCGTTTCGCCGGACGCAGCTTCGGGTCACGGGGTCTCCGCCGGCATGTCAAGCAGTGCTGGTGCGACCACGAATTCGCGGAGAGCGGATCGGGCTGTGCCGGAAGTACGTCTGTGACCGGTTGTAGGTGGTGAGCCTCGTTGTGCCTCCAGATTCGGCACAAACCCGACCGGCCGTGAAACGGCGTGGGGCTCGGCCGCCGGGACGAATTCGGTGCCCCAAGAAAATAGTGTCGGTCTCATGCCTCACTTCTCACAGTGATCGCGAGGTGACTGTCGCTGCTAGCTGCGGTGGGCGAGGCCGAAGCGGCGTTCTCGAGGTCGCCGGTTGCGCCGTTGATCGCACGCAGATCTTCCCCGACCCCGTGCCGAAACGTCTCTGTCAGCCCGGTTCTCATCGTCTGTTTCGGTATCACTGTCTGTTCTAGTGGTGGTGGCGGTTTTGGTGCTCTCCATGTTCACCGCTGTTGGGCGCGTCGATGATGAACCCGAGAGCGGCGGCGCCCTCGCGGTAGTCGATGGTGGCGCCTTCCAGCGGTTCGGTGAGGTCGGGGTCGATCACGACTTGGAAACGCCCAACGGCGTAGACCACATCGGTCGGCCGGCGATCGTGCTCGATGCTGAGGTTCCACCCGTGTACGCAGCCGTGTGGACCCCGGACGACGGACACCCGCACCTGGTTGTCGGAGGCGACCTGAGCGTCGAGAATCTCGGCGAGTTTGTCTTGTGCAGCTGGTGTGATTGCAATCATTCGGTGTCTCCTTATCGTCGTTCGGTATCGCTGGTCACTGGTTACTGGTGGAGTCTTTGTTGCCGTGCTCGGCGCTCGGATCTGGTGGGTGCGTGACCGCTGAACATCCGTCCGGCTCCCGCCCGTTCCGTTGCTTCCGGAGCGGCCCGCACCTGGTGGGGAATGCTGTGTGGTTCTCGTCGGAACACGAGCGTGCGGCATCGGCGCACCCCAGATGTCCCGGTTGGCGTTCAGCCGCGAGGGGCAACGCCGACACCAACGACGGTGGCTTGTTCACGCGACTCCTGACCAAGTAGCAGCAGCACGGCGGTGACGATGAAGACGTCGGCCAGGTTGAACGTCATCCCGCCGAACGACAACCAGTCCACCACCGCGTTCGACGGAAAGCCGGTCCGCTGGAGGTACCGATCGAGCAGGTTCCCCACCGCCCCGCCGATCAACAGCGCATACGCCACCGACTGGGAGGTGCCTCCCCGCCAGACGGCTCGTGCCGCTACGGCGACGATCGTCAGCGTCAGCAACGTGATCAGCCAGGTCGGGACTCCGATCATCCCCATGAAGATCCCCCGGTTCGCGACCAGCCGAAGGTGAAGGATCCCCACATGGGCAGGCCCCGACGCCAGGGCCGCTGCTGCGATGGCCTTGGTCACCTGGTCGAGCGCCACCGCACCCGCGGCGACCGTCGCGGCCACCAGCGCGGCGCGCCGCCTGTCCGCCGAACCCGAGTTGTGGCCGCCCGGGGAAACGGCGCGGCTGGTCGGTGCGGTGGGTATCACCGTCGCCTCGGGTAGTGCACGCCGGACCGATCTGCCGTCGGTGCCCGCCAGGATGCCGCCGCGGGTGACCGACATGTTACGAACGCGGCCGCCGGCGGATCCGCCATCGTCGGCGGGTTCTGACGGTGGGAGTCTCGGCGGTGTCGCTCGGCGACGTGTCTGTGTCGTCGCGCCGCTCCGGCGTTCCGCCGAGGAGCGGTGAGTCCTCGGGTGGGCACCAGGAAAAGACCATCTCCCACCCGAAGGGAGAGCGTTGTTTTGGTTCCGTGGTTTTCATGTGGCGATGACCTTTCCCCGTAGCATCCCCATTTGGCAAGCGAAGTCGTATTCACCGGGTTCGGCGGGGATTGCCACCAGGCCGGTGCCGTTGGCCAATGCCGTCGTCTTCTTCCCCGTCATCTTTCCGGCTGCCGCCGCGCTCGGCGTACCGGTCGGGATCGGCAGCAAACGCGCTCCGACAGTGCTCCGAGCAAAACGCGACATCCAGGTAGCCGTCCACGGTGAGCGACCCCGCACTCACCTCCATCCCGCACACTGGGTCTCGCATCATCATGTCCCTTCGGTTCGGTTGAGCTGGCCCGCCGCGATGGCCGGGCCGCTTGTCCTTATCATCTCAGCTGACCGTACACCTTCCAGTCAGAGGGAAGGTCAAGGGCAGATTGCGACGCAAACCGAGGTACGGCCGCACCGCTCACGTCCTCAGTAGTCGATCGCGTCAAAGGGGCTCGGTCCTGAGCGTTTCCGCCGGCTCTCCGACACAAAGCACGGGCTCCCGGCTGATAGGAAAAACCGGGACCGGCGCCAAACGTCGCAGAAATACCGGTGGCAGCTGTCACTGTGCGTCTGCGGGGACGGCGGGCAAGTCGTCCGGGAGAGCTGCGAGCGGCCGGTCGATCCGCGCTGCGAAAGCCAGAAGACTCAGAACAGGATCGGAAAAGCTGCTGACCTCAAACAGTTCACGATGGCGCTCCAACACCCCGTTGAGCCAATCCATCATATGGTCGTGACGGATCACCGTCCCGTCCGAAACCGAACCGCGGCTTCCGAAAGCCACCAAACGAAGCTGAGCCCACGGCGTAGCTGCCCACCCAACCAGCGAAAGTTCGTCGACGACCTCATCCGGCGGTGTCTCGGTCACAACCCCGACGCGCCGCAATACCGCATGCAGAACTCGAGGATCTCGCAAGGCCGGGTTGAACGACGCCTCGCCACGTTTGACCTCGCCAATGATCACATCGCAGCGGTCGGTCGCCACCCCCAACGCCGGATCGACCTCCCCGGCCAACAGACACTCGACCGTCCCATCTCCATCGTGGTAGTGAACGGCCCCCCTGGGGGAGGGGAGCCGCACCGCTACGACGTCGACATCGGTGAGCGTCCGATAGCGGTCCCGTCTCCATTCGTGGAGCTCGAATTCGGTCAACACGAAATAGTCGTTGACTGCTAAATATGCCTCTACCAGCTCGAGGGCAGCATCAGGCTTCACCACACACTCCAACCCCGCCACCGCTCCCTGGTTCGAGCCGCGATCACGAACGACACCGCGAACAGCACCCCAGCGGGGGCCACGATGAACAACCCAACCCACGGCCACACCACAACCGCGTAGACCAGCCCCCCGATGACGGCGGCGCCCAGGGCGAGTCCGCAAAACACGACGAAGGCCGCCCACCACACCTCCGACGAACCAAGCAGGGCAGCAACCGATGCCCGGCGTCTCCTCCGCCGGCTCCGCCGCACGGTCTTTTCAGCATCGTGCTGGAACTCAGCTACAACCTTGTCCGGTATCCAGTCCGGAACCGGATCCTCGAAATCGATCTTCCGTGCCATATCAGCCACCTCGTGTCTCACCGCGCAGGGCGCAGCGTCGCTCCTCGAACTCCTCAACTGAAAGTTCGCCCCGGGCAAACCGTTCCGCCAGGATCTCGGTAGCGTCCGGTCGGCGCGCCGGACTGCCCGAGGCGCGTGACACCGTCCATACCACAGCGCCGATGAGCGTAAGGAACAACAGCCACCCCAGGACCATCCAGCCCCAAGCCCAACCCGTCATGTGCTGCCACCCCTCGGTGTCGCCCAGCACCTGTGCCACAAACGCCATCAAGTCTCCTCCTTCGTCACGGCCCTGCGGAGTGTGCAAGGCCACGTCGTTGTCATCACCCCCAAAACCTACGCCCTCCAGTCGGCTGGAATGTCAAGCAGGTACCAGATCGGTCGGAGACGTCGAAGGGCTCCGATTCGTCAAGGATGCCCAACTCACAGGCCTCACCCTCAACGAGATCATCAGCATTCTCGAGCGGTGGTCAAACGGCATCGATCGCGTCCCGGGACTCCCCAACTCGGATCGGGGCCGGTCGAAGCAATGCCGCCGGTCGCAGGACTACAGCGCTTCCTCCTCGATGTGCTCCCAGAGTGCCTCAAAGGGAACGAACATCTCGGCGAAGTGGCCAATCCACTTGATTCGCCCATTGGAATCGACCAGGGCGAAACTGTGGCTGGGTCGGTCGGAGTGGCCGTAGATGCCGACCATGTCGTACGCCTCGGACACCGAGCGATCCGAGTCGATCAGGATCGGTGTCTCGATTCCAAAACGCCTGGCTTGTGGTTCGACCATTGACGACGGGTCGACCATGATCGGCACCAGGCGGATGCCGAGGTTCGCCAGGGGACTCTCGATCTCGGGAATCTGGATGAAGCAGCCGTCGCAGCCGGGTCCCATCGAGAAGTACAGCAATGCGTCGCCCTCAGCGATCACGTCGGACAAGGTGATCATCTCTCCGTTCGTCGCCGGGAGCGCAAATGCGGGAGCACTGCTCCCTGGCTCCAAGGTCGGGATCTCCCGGGTGCCGCTGACCGCGATCGCTATCACCAGCACCGCCAACGGCACCAGAAGCGCCGCCCACAGCCAGGTGCGCCTTTTACCCGTCGAGGCTGTCATTGCCAACGTCTGCTTGGCAGCTTTTGTCATGGGTCATCCTTTCGTGATCTGATTCGGACGGCTCTTCGGTTCTTCGTCGCGACGAGAGGGCGACCGCGCCGACGGCCAGGCCGATCAGGACCAACCCCACAACGAAGTCGGGTATTGGGTCGAAGAACCGTACGACGGGGGTGAGAGTCCTCTCCCCTTCGTCGCGGGGAGCCGGAAAAGTAGGCAAAAAGTAGGCAAGAGGGTGCGAAACAGTGCACGACAACGCGATCGGACGAGTACCGCAACTCCTTCTCGTACAAGGGATTCCGACCAGGAGGCCGGTGGACTGGGTCGGCGTTTCTGCCTTCACACGGCAGAGGCCACTGGTTCGAGCCCAGTAGCGCCCACCGACAGACACTCCCATCTCCGGCAACGAATTCAGCGTCGTGCTGCCGCGAGTTCCAGGACCTCCAATGC
>JACZST010000200.1 GCA_022574065.1 Acidobacteriota bacterium | reverse complement strand
CAGCGTCCCGATCTGGGAGCGCTGGGCGTGGACGAGCCTGGTGAGGAGGATGAGAGCTGCCATCCCGGCAGCAAGAAGGAACAACGCAGGGAAGGCTACCGACAGCTGTTGAAAACCTTTGACGTCCAGGCTCAACGCCTCGTTCGACGGCTGATCGGCCTGGGTGACCACTGCGGCGTTCCCTGCCGCCAACCGCACCGCATTGTCGATGCTCTCGACGTCGGCGTCGGGGTCGTACAACGCCATGATCTGGTTGGGGGTGGTTCCCGGCGCCACCACTTGGAGGGTCGGTTCAGCGAGATAGACGACACCGAAGGTCCCAGGCATCGGGAACACGTCCTGGGCGCTGCGCGCCGGCCACAGGTACTCCGGTGACACCGCGATGCCGATGACCTCAACGGCGGCCCAAGCGGCACCGGTGTGGATGTCGATCGTGTCCCCCACGTTGAGATCGAACGAGTCTGCCATGTGGGTCTCGATGACAACGCCGTCGGGCCGAGATGAGGTGAGGTAGGAGCCGTCGACGATATCGATCTGGTTGATGGCCGGCTGTTGATCCACCGGCATGGTGACGACCCTGCCGAGGAACACATCGTCGCCGACGCGCATCGGCGGATCGACCTGGATGCGCTGGGTGACGACGGAGACGCCGTCAACGGCGGCGATGGCGTCGGCGGCACCGGGCTCGGCGCCGGTGGTGGTGACGTCGGCAAGGGCGAGCCGGTCGTAGGTGCCGGTGTACGAGGCCTCCAGGTTGCGGTAGGCGTCGTAGGAGGCGGCGAACATCATGACACCGAGGGTGATCGTCACGAGCACGGCGAGGAATTGCCACCGCTGCTGGACAAAGTCGCGTTTGCGCTTGGTGTCGAGTGTGCTCACCAGGTCAGGTCCGAGGGGTCGGCGGGGGAGGGGTTTACCCGCTCCCCGACGATCTCGCCGTCTCGCAGCTCGATCACCCTTTCTGCCATCTTGGCGATCACCGTGTTGTGGGTGACGGTGAGGACGGTTCGGTGGGAATCGGCGGTCGCGTCTTTGAGCAGTTGCAGGATCTGGGTTCCCATGTCGGTGTCGAGGGCACCGGTCGGCTCATCGCAGAGCAGCAGCGGCGGGTTCTTCACCAGGCCCCTGGCGATCGACACTCGCTGCTGCTCGCCGCCCGAAAGCTGCCCGGGGAAGTGGGAGCCACGACCGCCGAGGCCGACCTCGGCGAGGACTCTGGCGGCGCGTTGCTCGGTGTCACCATCGGTGAGTTCGGCGATGAGGGCGACATTCTCTTCTGCGGTGAGGGTGGGGACGAGGTTGTAGAACTGGAACACAAAACCGACCGAGTTCAGCCGGTGGTTCGTCCTTCCCGCCTCGTCGAGGCCGGCCAGTTCCACACCGGCGGCGATGATGCTGCCCGACGTTGGCTCTTCGAGGGCGCCGATCTGGTTGAGCAGCGCTGTCTTGCCCGATCCGCTTGGGCCCAGGATCACAACGAATTCCCCGTACGGGATCTCCAGATCGACGTTGCGCAGGGCGCGGACCGCGGTTTCTCCTTCGCCGTAGACCTTGGTGAGACCGGTCGTCTTGATCGCCGCGGATTCGGTCATTGTTCCTCAATTCTGCAAGTAACTAGCATATGATAGTCACTATCGAAATCGTCGCACCACCCGTGACTCTCAGGGAACAGAAGAAACGCGAGACGTATCTGCGGATTCAGGACGAAGCGTTCCGTCTCGCCGACGGCGCCGGGTTCATCGCGACGACCGTCGAGGACATCGCGGCGGCAGCCGGAGTCTCGGCGTCGACCGTGTATCGCTATTTCGGCACCAAGGAGGGCATCTTCTTGTGGGACGAGTCGGAGCTGCCGGCGGTCGAGCTGCTCACGGCCGAGCTGGGGCGACAAGCCCCGCTGGAGGCAGTCCTTTCTGCCCTCACCTCGTTGGGACGGCTGCGATTCCAAATACCGGACGACGAGATGCGGCAACGGGTGCGATTCCTTTATGCAGAACCCGCGCTGCGCGCCGCGATGGGCGAAGGCTTCCAGGCGTCCGGGCGCAAGCTGACCGATCTATTCATCGAAACCGGCACCATCGATCCACTGGCGGCCCGAATCCTCGCCGGGATGACGATGACGGTTGTATCGGCGGCCGTCGAACTCTGGACCTTCGCCGACCCGCAGACGAGCTTCGCCGCCGCTGTCGAGGACACGATGGCCTCGCTCGACGAAGTGCTCACCCGGTAGGGTTCTCGTTCATGGCCGACTTCTCCTGGTCCACCGTGCTCGAGCAGATCCTTTCTGGTGATGGGCTGAGCCGTGCTGAGGCTCATGCCGCCATGGCCGAGATCATGACCGGCGAGTCCTCGGAGGCTCAGATCGCGGCGTTCCTGGTGGCGCTGCGCGCAAAAGGCGAAACCGCGGACGAGATGACCGGATTCGTCGATGCGATGACAGAGGCGTCGGTCACCGTCGATGTGGGCGAACCGGTGGTCGACAGCGTTGGGACGGGTGGCGATCGGTCTGGCACATTCAACATCTCTACGACGGCCGCGCTCGTTGCCGCCGGCGCCGGCGTCAAGATCGCCAAACACGGCAACCGCGCCGCTTCCTCGAAGACCGGCTCCGCCGACCTGCTCGAGGCACTCGGGATCGACCTCGAGATGAGCCCGGAGCGAACAGTGGAGATGATCCGCACCGTGGGTTTCGGCTTCTTCTTCGCCCCGCAGTACCACCCCGCGATGCGGCACGCCGGACCGGTGCGCCGGTCGCTCGGGATCCGGACCGTCTTCAACTTTCTTGGCCCGCTCACCAACCCTGCAGGCGCCAAGCGACTCGCGGTAGGTACCTCCGATCCGCGGATGGCGGGCCTGATGATCGAGGTGCTCAGGAATCGCGGGGCGGAGACGGCGTTCGTCTTCCACGGTAACGATGGGCTCGACGAGCTCACCACCACGGGACCATCGACCATCCACCGCCTCAAGGACGGGGAGATCTCGGTTGCCGAGTTCACCCCTGACGACTTTGGGGTGGCCAGGGCGTCACTCGACGACCTCCGCGGCGGCGACGTCGAGGCCAACGTCGCCATCACCGTGGCAATCCTCGATGGATCGGTCGGGCCGCAGCGAGACATCGCGCTGGTAAACGCCTCGCCGGTCATCGTCGCCGCCGGGCTCGCCGACGGGTTTACCGAGGGGATCCAGCTCGCCGCGGAGGCGATCGACTCCGGCGACGCCCGCGCGGTGCTCGATCGGGCGATCGAGTTCTCCAAACGTTAAGCATCGAGTGATGCGGCTACGGGGCCGAAGAAGTTAGCGTGACGATCGTGTTGAGATTCTTGCCGGCCCTTGCCGTTGTTGCCGTCACCGCCGCCGCTTGTGGTGGCGGGCAGATCACCGAAGACAGCTTCGATACCGTTCCGCCGTCCAGCACCTCGTCATCCACCACCGAGGTGCCACAGGTCAGCGACGCACCGGGCACGACCGGACCAACGACTACCGCGGCGACGACTGCACCGGTAGTGGTGGAAGGCCCACCAGCACCTGACTTCAGTCTGGC
>JACZST010000199.1 GCA_022574065.1 Acidobacteriota bacterium | reverse complement strand
TCCCGACCGCGAGGCCCCGCTCAACGCTCTGCTGTACGCCTCGGGTGCGCTGATGGCGTCGGCGGTGCTATTGGTGACGACTACCCCGATGGTGCTCGCCATGGCGGTGGCTCTCATCCCATGGCTGGTCCTTGCCGTGGGAGGTTGGTGGTGGATGACACCGGCGCTTCGCCAGGAGATGGAGGGGGATAGAGTCCGCCGCCGGCGTCTCGAGAATGCGATGGAAGTGGCCACCGAAGTGCTCCTCAGCGACGAGGAGACCTCGAGAGCGCGGCGAGTAGCGGCCGACTACCTGCTGGCCGCAATGGATCGAGACGACAGGGAGACGAGCGCACGTCGGCTGCTCGAGATCAGGGCCACCGGTAAGACTGCAGACGGCTAGGAGGGGCTCTGTTGGCTATGCGCCGGGCCCGTGCGGGAGCGCATCGCAGGGACCGACGCCGCGGGCATCCGTGCGCGGCAACCCTGAGCTGTTCGCGGCCCGGCACGCCTCAAGATAGGGGGCCACACCGGCCTGGATGATTGGGCGCTGAACCGGACGATAATGGTCCGCAGAGAACACGAGTGTTCTGGTGTTCGATGTCGAAATGGGCTGCGCCCATTCGTTGTATGGATGTAAGGCATCCCGAGCGAAAGGAAGCCAGATGCCGCGATATGCAGCTCTCATCTACGCAGAGGAGCCGTCGTCGGCTCCAACTGACGACGAGTGGGGTCAAGTCATGGCCGAATACGCAGAATTCAGCGAGAAGGGCGAGGCAGCCAAGGTCATCCTCGGCGGCGAAGCCCTCCACGACACGAGCACCGCAACCACGGTCCATGTCGAAGGGGGCAAGGGTGGCGATATCATCACCACCGATGGACCATTCGCCGAGACCAAGGAAGCGCTCGGTGGCTTCTACCTGCTCGAGGCGGCCGATCTCGACGACGCCATCAAGTGGGCCTCGCAAATTCCTGGCGCCTGGCACGGCCACATCGAGGTGCGACCCATCATGGAGTTCGACGAGGAGAAGTGAACCTCGCCGAGACGTTGCGGATAGAGGGTGGCCGAATCCTGGCCACCCTCATCCGGTACACGGGTGACTTCCACCTTGCTGAAGACGCCCTCCAGGAGGCCACCGTCGTAGCGCTGGAGCGCTGGAGCGACGACGATCTCCCGCCCAACCCGGGCGGCTGGCTGATGACCACCGCAAGGAACAAGGCCCTGGACCGTCTTCGCCGTGAAGCAAAACGCTCCGCCAAAGAGGAAGAGGCCATGCGGCTCTTAGATGAAGCACCCCCGCCGCCCGACGATCGCGACGACCGTCTCCGACTGCTGTTCACCTGTTGTCATCCGGCGATCGCCCCCGTCTCGCAGATCGCGCTGGCGCTCTGCACCATTTGTGGACTCTCCACCGACGAGATTGCTCGAGTCTTTCTGGTGAAGACCCCGACGATGGCACAGCGGATCAGCCGCACCAAGGCCAAGATCGCCGATGCCCACATCGCGTATCGAGTACCGGACGACCACGAGCTGCCGGAGCGGCTGGAACCCGTGCTGGTAACGGTGTACGCGGTGTTCACCGCAGGTCATCACGCCCCGACCGGTAGGTTCGACGCCAGGGTGGATCTTGCCGATGAGGGGATCCGCTTGGCCAGGCTGCTCACCGAGCTGATGCCGGATGAACCGGAGTGTTGGGGACTGTTGGCGCTGACTTTGGCGACCCACGCCCGCCGCGGTGGGCGGCTCGACGAGTCGGGCGACATGGTGCTCCTCGCCGATCAGGACCGCAGCCGCTGGGATCATGCCGCAGTCGCAGAAGCCGGCGAAATCCTCGATCGGCAGCAGGGTCGTCGCCTTCCCGGACCGTTCCAGATACAGGCGGCGATTGCCGGTCTCCATGGCATCGCTCCCAGCTACGCGGAGACCGACTGGCAGGAGATCAGCGAGCTGTACCGCACCCTGGAGACGATGCAGCCGACGGTGGTGGTTCGGGTCAACCGCGCCATCGCAGAGGCGGAGGTGCACGGCCCGGAGGCTGCGCTGGCGTTGCTCGACGATGTCGACTCGGGATGGCACTACCTGTGGGTGGCTCGCTCCGACCTGCAGCGACGCCTTGGCCAGACCTCCGAGGCCAGCAGGAGCCTTCACCGAGCGCTGGCCGCAGAAATGAATGACTCAGACCGAGCCCTCCTCGAACGGCGGCTGGCAGAGTTGAGCGCGTAGAGAGCGCGCACCGATAGGTGACCGGTCGTCTCGACAGAAGTGGGGCTATTTTCCCGCTCTTGCCGCTTCGCGGCGGGCCGCTCGAGCCACGGCTCCGCAAATGGCCTCGCCGACACAGTCCCGACCGCGCCCTATTTTGCAGAGCCTCTCAGCCGGCGGGAAGCCGGATCAAACCGCCCTTGCTCTCGTCGAGAGAGCCCAAGCCGCGTTCCCTGGCGATGGCGATGAGCAGCTCCCCACCGGGTCCGCCGGCGATCAACTCATCGGCCCTGCCCACGATTGCCGCGTTGAAGCCTTCCTCGGTGCAATGCACCTCCTGCGCTCGCAACGCCATCGCGCGCACGTCGTGATCGAAGTTGGGAAGCGCGTCGACGAGCCCCGCCGGTTCGGCGCCACCGGCCGCATCGAGGGTCCGTTGCAGGAAGGCAATGGCTGAGCCTGCCCCAGCCGAACAACCGGCGAATCCCTGGAAGGTGGTGGTTGCGGTGGCACTCGACCCGCATGCGGTCAGCAGTGCCGCTACCACTACAGCGGCCCCGATAGTGACCCGTGCCCTACCGAGACACGGCATCCGATCAGGACCCGTCCGATGCAGCGTCGGTGATGGCCCGTTCAAACTCGTCGGCCTCTGGCAAACCCACCACCCGATTCACCTCGTCGAAGGTGGCCATCTCCTCCAGCCGGCCCATCGTGGTGCCGGTGCTGCGCAGCTCATCGAGCATTTCTTGAGCTGCCCGCGTCACCGTGCGGGTCACGCTGCCTGGGAACAGGATGAGGGAGAAGCCGAGGTCGCCGAGCTCCTCCGCGGACAGAAGCGGCGTCTTTCCCCACTCGACCATGTTTGCCACCAATGGCCAAGCCCCGAGCTCACCGGCAATCATCTCCAGCTCGTCCCGGCTCGACGGAGCCTCCACGAAGAGCACGTCGGCGCCGGCCTTGCCATATCTCTGCGCACGGGCGATGGCGTTCTCGATGCCCTCAACGGCCGCAGCGTCGGTCCGGGCGATGATCACGATCCCGTCGTCGCCGGATCGAGCTCGGCGGGCAGCCACCACTCGCTCCACCATTTCATCTGCGGAAACTACCTCCTTGCCTTCGAAGTGCCCACACCGCTTCGGGAACTGTTGGTCCTCGATCTGGATGGCGGCGACCCCGGCCCGTTCGTAAGCCGCCACGGTGCGGGCGACGTTGTGCACCCCGCCGTATCCGGTGTCGGCGTCTGCGATCACCGGAACGTCGACTACCTCGCAGATCCGCTCCGCAACCATCACCATCTCGCTCATCGTGACCAACCCCAGATCGGGCTGACCGAGCAGGGCGTTGGCCACGCCGGCTCCAGTCAGATAGACGGCATCGAA
>JACZST010000198.1 GCA_022574065.1 Acidobacteriota bacterium | reverse complement strand
CGACGATGCCCCGGTACCGGTCATTGGATGCCACGCAGGGAAGGCTACCTCTGCACGCGAAAGAACCGGGCACCCGGCCCGGCTCTTTCATTGGTTGTTGGCCGGCCTAGGCGAGCACCCTGGCTTTCTGCTCGGCGAACTCATCGTCGGTGAGCACGCCCTTGTCGTGGAGATCTGAGAGTTTCTCGAGCTCCCCCGCGGTGCTGATCCCCGCTTGCTGCCGGTTCATCGCAGCCTTCTCCCCTGGAGTCGGCTCCGGCCGGAAAATCATGTAGGCGAGAATGCCGATAACGGGGAACCCGATGATTCCCACCGTCCACGCCGCCGTGATCCAACCGTTCCACTTGTTGGTCCACAGGTCGGAAAAAACGACGATCAGCAGGTACAGCCAAACGGCCAGCAGGAATGCGAAGAATATCCAGCCGATCACTTCCCAAAACACCGGTCACCTCCGTATCAGGGGTCGAAATACGGGAGGACCTTACCCGGATAGTGAAACCGAGGAACGTGTACCGATTAGAAAGCCTCGACGGACATCTCCATCAGCGAGCCGTCTTCGGCTTCCGCCAGGGCCCGACGCAGCGCGGCCTCCGGGAGCATGTTGGCCGAAAACCACCTGGCTGATGCGATCTTTCCCTCGTAGAAGGCTCGATCGGCCTCGTCGGCCCCCTCGAGGGCGTCGATAGCGATGGCGGCGTGCCGGATCAGCAGCCAACCGATGATGACTTCGGCCAGCCCTTCGAGCAACGAAGTCGTGTGCAACCCAGTCTTGTAGATCTCCTCGGGATCTGCTGCCGATGCCACCGCGTGCTCGACCATGGCACCGACCTGGCCCTGCATATCCTCGAGGGCCCTGCCGAGCAGTTCCCGCTCGGTGACCAGTTCCTCGTGCCCGCCCTTGACGGTCTCCAGGATCTCCTGGACGAGGAGGGTCAGCGTTGCTCCCTTGTCCCTTGCGATCTTCCTGAAGAACATGTCCAGACCCTGGATTCCCGTGGTGCCCTCGTACAGAGTGTCGATCTTGGCGTCCCTGATGTACTGCTCCAGCGGGTAGTCCCTGGTGAAACCGGACCCTCCGAACACCTGGAGGGCGTCCGCGAGCATCTCATACGCCTTCTCCGACGAATATCCCTTCACCATCGGGAGCAACAGGTCGTCCAATTGAGCCCAGCGCTCATCGTCGGGGTGGAGATGCGATTGATCGAGCACCCAGGCGCTGTACATGAACAGCGCTCGCAGGCCCTCGGCGTACGCCTTCTGGTCCATCAGCATGCGACGCACGTCCGGATGGTCGATGATCGGGACCCTCGGTGCATTCTTGTCCCCGGCCTGCGTCAGGTCGGCGGATTGGATGCGTTCCTTGGCGTACTCCAGAGCATTGAGGTAACCGGTCGACAGGGTTGCCGCAGACTTGACGCCGATCGACATCCTGGCGTCTTCGATGATGAGGAACATCTGTCTGATGCCCTCATGGACATTGCCGACGAGGTATCCGATTGCCGGCTCGTCGATCCCGAAGCTCAGTTCGCAGGTAGTCGAGCCACGGATGCCCATCTTGTCCTCGAGGTTTGTCGCATACACCCCATTGCGCGCCCCCATCGAACCGTCCTCGTTCACAAGGTACTTGGGAACGATGAACATCGACAGGCCCTTGGTGCCTGGCGGTCCGCCCTCGCGTCGAGCCAACACCAGATGCACGATGTTGTCGTAGTAGTCGTTCTCTCCCGACGTGATGAATCGCTTCACGCCCTCGATGTGCCACACGTCGCCTTCCACGTGGACCGCCTTGGTGATGCCGGCACCAACGTCGGAGCCGGCGTCGGGCTCGGTGAGCACCATCGATGCGCCCCAGTTGTTGTCGATCATCGGTTGGGCAAAGCGGGCAGCCTGCTCCGGTGTTCCCTCATGGGCGATCACGCTCGCCAATCGCGCTCCGCTCGCATAGAGGTAAACGGAGGCGTTGGCACCCGCAAACAACTCGGCCAATGCCCACCGGAGCAGTTGCGGGGCCCCGTGGCCACCCAGCGACTTGGGCACCGCGAGCAGATGCCAGCCACCGTCATGGAGCGCCGCCAGGCTGGTCTTCACCGACTCGGGAAGCTCAACCTCACCGTCGACGAGCTCGAGCTTGATCCGGTCGGCATCGACAAAGCTTGCCGCGAAGTCCTCTCGCGCCAGGCGATCGACCTCGCGCAGGATGTCCTCGGTAGTGTCGCGGTCGAAGTCCTCGAACGGCTCCTGACCGAAGTAGTCGCCATATGGGAATACCTCGAAGAGGTTGAACTCGAGATCTCTGAGGTTGCTCTTGTAATGACTCATGACCTGCCCTTTGTCGGGTAACCCTTTATCGGTATAGAACAACACACGGCCAACCGATATTTTGAGTATACACTCCATTTTGGAACGTATGCTCAAGGTTAGTTGCGGCGGGAGAAGCTGCGGCGGGAGAAGCATGGCCAGATACCAGACCGGGATTCGCACCGAGGCGGCGATCGTCGATGCGACTCGTGCGCTGCTCGCCGATGTCGGTGTGGAAGGGACGACGGTCAAGGCAATCTGCGATCGAGCCGATGTCCAGGCCGGATCGTTCTACAACGTTTTCTCCTCAAAGGAACAGGTGCTGATCCAAGTGGCGAGGGAGGCCATCCAGGCCGTCGGCCCGGACCCATCCCTCGCCGCTACAGAAACCCTCGACGAGCTGGTCGGCGCCTATATCTCGTTCGTCGTCGACGAATCCCCACTGGCCAGGGTGTACCTGCAAATGGCAGCATCATCCACGACCAGTAGCTCGGTGGCTCGGCGCTATTTACGCCACCATGTGCAACGAGCGGGACGCTTCGCCGACGCCATGGTGAGGGCCGATCCGCACCTGACCGCTGAGGACGCCGCGGTGGGAGCCGAGGTATTGCTGGGGGCACTAGACGGGCTGGCCTTTCGATGGCTGCTCGACGACATGTTCGAGTTCGCTAAGCATGCGAGGATCGCTGCTGAGCGGTATGGATGAGTTGCAAAGTCGCAAGTCGCAAATCGCAAGTCGCAAGGTGCCGGTTCCCAGTTGCCAGTTCCCAGCAAGACGCGCGCCACACTCCGGTTGGCACTTTCGCCGCGCTCGGCGAGCAGTTCGACGACATGTCGAAGCTGGGCATATCTCGCTTCTCTATCCAGGGTGATCCCGAAGAGGCCGGCGCCTTGATCGACGCCCTTGCCGGGTGACGGCGGTACGGTTCCGCGCATGATCAGCAAGACACTGGACGTCGATGGTCCAGTGCGCATCGTCGATTACGGTGGCGAGGGGATGCTCGTGCTGTTGCTGCACGGGCTCGCCGGCTCAGTGGCGAATTGGTCGGCGGTCGGTAGCGACCTGGCCGAGCACGGAAGGGTGATCGCCGTCGACCTGCTTGGCTGTGGGGAGACACCACCTGCCGGCCGTGGCGTCTCTGTGGAAGACAACGCTCGGCTCGTTGACGGTCTGATCTCCGAGCTCGGTGCGTCATCGGCGACCCTGGTAGGGAACTCCATGGGAGGGCTGGTGGCAATGATTACCGCCGCCGACTCGCCGACCTCGGTCGACCGGC
>JACZST010000012.1:4831-16880 GCA_022574065.1 Acidobacteriota bacterium | reverse complement strand
TTTTTTCGATTGTGCGTCGTTCATGGATAGGGGGCTGAACGTTCGATCGAGCGTTTTGTATCTGGTGGGCGCGGTCGAGGAGGCGCTGGAAGAGGAGGGCGGCGAGCTCTTCGGCGCGGCGCTGCTTGAGCTGGTGGCGGCGGGCGAGGGCGAGGAGGGCGCGGCGGGCCTCGGGGAGGGTGGCGAGGAGGGCGCCGAGCTGGGCGAACTGGGCGGAGCGGCGGCCGTGCTTGAGGGCGTTGAGGTTGCCGGGTGGGGCGCCGGCGCCGGGGCGTCGGCCGCCCCTACGGGAACGCGGACGGTTGTTATGGGTTTGGGTCATGAGGGTACCTCCGCCCTGAGGGTAGGGGTTTAGGGCAGGAGGTGTAAGGGGAAAGGGGCAGGGCGAAGCCCGCAGGCCACGCCGTCACCCCACGCGGGCCGTGGACGCGCGCGACGCATGATGTCCCCGAAACCCCCGAATCTACTTGTGATCTGCGGTTTGCCCTGAGGATGAGGGCGGCGAAGAAGCGGCTGAATTCAGATTGGAGCGCCGCAGTTCGGGCAGGCGTTCGAGCCTATGAGCATCCCGATGGCAGTTCCGCACTGCCTACACTGAACATTCGCATGGACTCCCTGTCCGAGTCGAGTGGCGGTAACCACTTTCTCCACCTTCGACGCGACTTCGGCTGGGCTATCACTCTTGCCCAGTCTCACCTTATCAACTAGTTCCTTTAGGGTGCGGTCGATTTCCTTCATGGTCTTCTGGCGTTCTGCCTCGTTCCCACCTTGCCTGCTGATCTCGCGGATTAGCTGGTCCAATTTCTTTTCGGTCTCGTCCACACGACCGGCGTACTTCGCCTCACATACCTCGTACCACCAATCCCGCATTTGCCGGATTTCCTTCCTCTTTTCCGCGTTGGCGCCAAACCAGGTGTGGCAGTTAGGGCACAAGGGAGCAGCGTTGCCCTCAGTATCGTGCCCCTCCTGTGATTGCGGCACGATATGATGGACTTCCACGCCAATCTCATGGCATCGACAGCACCTAAATGCGGCGCGCTTCCGAATCCGGAGCTTCAAATCCTCACTGAACGGCACGTAATTGCCTCGGCGCACATGAATGATTGGAGCCACAGCCCATTGGGATGATACTGCTGGTTCAGGCGTAAGGCAACGCTCCCACAGAAACCGATGGCGCACGGCAGCGAGTCTGCATTGCGAGTTTCGCCCCGTCTGCTACAGTCGCTGCGTTGTTGTGCGGGATGGTGTGACGGTAGCACGGCTGACTCACGGTCAGAAGTGCTTGACAGATTCCATACGAAGGCTAGAATGTGGCGCGAAGAGCGCCTGTTGCACTATGGTCTACGCCGTATATGGAAGGGGGCCCAGAAGATGGCAAACGAGGCTAGTAAAATAGCAGCTGCTTTGTCGGGTATCTCACTTGTAGGTGTTGCATTTATCAGTGTCTTCGGTACTATCCGGATTGAATCAATCAAGAATGATACGGCAGCATTAGATAGACAACTCCAGCAGCAAGAGATAAACCTCAAGCAGCAAGTCTTCGAGGCAGAAGAGAAGAGCCGTACTCGGGCGATTCTCACCGAATGGATCCCTAAACTGATAAGTGGCGGCGACTCGGAGCAAAAAACCGCCAGAGCGATCCTGTTTGTCCTGTTTCCTAACAATGCAAGCACGTATGTTACTCTGGCATTCGAGTCATTGAGTGAAATCGAAAAGGAAGAACAGGCAGAGACGATCGCGGAGGTGTTGGAGCAGGCTGAAGTCGTGGGTGAACTGGTCGGTCCATGGACTATCGTGATCGGTAGTGATTCTGACTCCGAGGCTGCGGAGTTTGAGGTGAAGACGATCTTGGAGCTAGAGGACGGTTTTACGCCCGTGAGAATCTACCATCGGAACGACCTTTTTGCAACAACCGTTGGTGATTTCGCCACCCAGACTCAGGCTGAAAGCGCAGTTCTCGCGGTTCGTGACAAGGTGAGGAACAGCGCTTTTGTGGTTGATCTCCAAAGTTGGTGCCCCGTTACCGATAAGGGCGCGTTCCTCAGCGGTGATGGGCTGGAGATTGTCCAATACGAGTGCCTGGAGATGGATTCGGAGTGAGCTTGACGAGCGGGGGCGGGCAGGCAGACGCGCGGGGGGCTCGTGGTCCGCTAGCGGAGGCGGCGTCCGGCGGCGAGCCCGCCTCTGGGCGGGGCGGCGGGCTCATCCGCGCCGCGAAGCTCGGTCAGGCGCTCTCGGAGAAACAATGCCTCCGTCTCGGCCTTCGCCGCCCTTTCCCTGGCCTCGGCCAGTTGCTGCCCGGCTTCATGGAGGTTGCCGAGCTGGATGAGCATCTTGTTCCAGGCATCGATGGGCACGATCATGGTCTCAATCTGTGCCCCCCTCAGGGGCGAGCCCGCCCCCGAAGACTGGGAGGAGGGCTCTGTTTCTCCCGCTCTCAGGTCGACTACCGCCGCGGGCGGGGAGGGGGGCTTCGTTTCTCCCCCTCTCGGGGGGAGTACCGCCGCGGGCGGGGAGGGGGGAGAGGAAATGCGCCTCCCTAGCTCGATAGCGCGACTGCGAACGCCGTCGAGGTCAACGATCCACCGTTTCCTCCCACCGTTGGCTTCGAGGTAGGAATCAACCGTTCCCCGGCGCGCCCACGACCCGAGTGTCCCGACGGGGATTCCGGTGGCGTCGGAGGCCTCGCGTAGCGTGACCCATACTGCGCTGCGAACGGGTCGGCGATCCTGTGACACCGCCGGCCGTCGGGTGCGACGTGCCCGGTTTTCCCTGAGCGCCTGGGTCTCCCACCGCTGTGCATCCATGATCGGTCAGCGTAGCGCCGTCGCCCTATGTCGATCCGGGCCGGTCTCAACCTAGGATGGCGGGACCCGAAGGGTTCCAAGGCCAGCATGCCAGACCAACAAATCGAAGAAGATGTCAGAACCCTGGTTCGCGAGATCGTCAGCGGCGTCCTCGACGGAGGTGTGTCTTCTGGACCGGCGCCTGAGCCGATCGACCCGCCCGACGCACTACCAGGCGCCAGTGAGACGATCGCCGTCGGTGCCGACCACGGCGGTCTTCCGTTGAAGGAGAAAATCGCCTTCGAGCTGCGCCGGGCCGGCCACGACGTGCACGACTGCGGTACCGACTCCACCGACGCTGTCGATTACCCGGATTTCGCCCATGAGGTAGCGCGGCTGGTCGCCGACGGCACCTGCTCTACCGGCATCGTGGTTGATGGGGCGGGGATCGGGTCGGCGATGGTGGCCAACAAGGTTCCAGGGGTGCGGGCCGCTCTCTGCTACGACCTTTCCACGGCGCGCAACAGCAGGGAGCACAACCATGCCAACGTGCTCACCCTGGGCGCCGGGCTCATCGGGCCGAACCTCGCCTGGCAGATCGTCCAGGAGTGGCTGGCGACGCCGTGGGGCGGGGGACGCCACGCCCGCCGCGTGGAGAAGATCACCGACATCGACAACCGATACAGGAGAGACGAGTGACCGACGAAATCCTGGAGCGTGAGGTCCTCATCGAGGTGATCACACGAGAGGTGCTGGCTGCTATCGCCGAGGATTCCGACATCTGCAGCAACCCGGAGGCGGTTCGGCGGGTAGTGGCCAACGGAGCCGACCGCGTTGCCTTCCACGGCGCGGCCGCAGAGGTTCCACTCGATCTCGCCAAGCACATCGACCACACCTTGCTCAAGCCCGAGGCGACCGCTGCAGACATCGACATGCTTGCCGACGAAGCGCGCGAGTTCGGGTTCGCCTCGGTGTGCGTCAACCCGGCCTGGGTGAAACGCGCTGCCGAAAGGCTGCGCGGATCCGACGTCATGACATGTGCGGTGATCGGCTTCCCCTTTGGTGCCAACACCCCTGAAATCAAGGCCATGGAGACCAGGCGCGCACTGCGCGACGGGGCACGGGAGGTGGACATGGTGCTCAACATCGGAGCCCTGAAATCGGGCGACTACGACCTGGTGCGCACCGACATCGAGAAGGTCGTCGACTCCGCCCATGAAGGAGGGGCGATCGTCAAGGTGATCCTGGAGACCGCCAAGTTGACCGACGAGGAAAAGGTGATTGCCTCTGGCATCGCCAAGGAGGCCAAGGCCGACTATGTCAAGACCTCCACGGGTTTCGGCGGCGGCGGCGCCACCGTCTTCGATGTGGCGCTGCTGCGGGAAACGATCGGGCCCGACATGGGAGTCAAGGCATCTGGCGGCGTTCACACCGCCGAAGACGTGGAGGACCTGATCGCGGCGGGAGCCACCCGCATCGGTGCATCCGCAGGTGTGCAGATCGTCAGCAAAGTGGAAGGAGACGGCGATGGCCAGGGGTATTGAGATACGGGCGTATGCATTCCTCGACTCGCTGCAGCCGCAGTACGCCGCCTTTCTGGGAACGGTCGCCCAGGGCTTCCTTCCGCTGGCCGGTGACGCCTCGTTGTTCGTCGAGGTGTCACCGGGAATCGAGATCAACCGGGTCACCGACGTTGCCCTCAAAGCAACCACGGTCAAACCGGGTATGCAGATCATCGAGCGCTACTACGGCCTCCTCGAGGTCCACTCACCCGATCAGGCCGAGACCCGGGCCGCCGGCGAGGCGATCCTGCACGCGGTCGACCACAAGGAAGTCGATCGGCTGAAGCCGAAGATCCTGTCCTCGCAGATCGTCCGCCGCCTCGACGACCACCACGCCCAACTGATCAACCGCACTCGTCACGGGCAGATGATCATCCCGGGCCAGACCCTGTATGTGCTCGAGTGCGAGCCGGCGGCGTATGCGGCCCTTGCTGCCAACGAGGCCGAGAAGGCGGCCGATATCAACGTGCTCGAGGTCCGCGCCTTCGGATCGTTGGGGCGCATCTATCTCGGGGGCGAGGAGGCCGACATCGACGTGGGTTGGCGGGCCGCAGTCGCCGCCCTCGAGGGCCTCGAGGGTCGAGAGGAATGAGTCGCGAGTCGCAAGTCGCGTTGCTCCCCCCTCAGGGGGGAGTCCCGACCGAAGGGAGGGGAGGGTTGTCAAGGCGTGGTCGCGGCAACGCTCTGACCCCCTCCGCTTCGCGGTCGCTCGGCACCTCCCCCTGAGGGGGAGGCAATTAGAGTCATACCAAAAGCGAAGGGAGTTAGGAATGGCTGATGCGCTCGGGATGATCGAGACACGGAGCTTCGCGGCGATGGTCGAGTCCGCCGACGCAATGGTGAAGGCGGCGAAGGTCGAGCTGGTCTCGTTCGAGGAGACCGGAGGCGGCTACGTGACCGCCATCGTCAGGGGAGACGTCGCCGCGGTGAAGGCGGCAGTGGATGCCGGTGTGCGCGGTGCGGAGAAGGTCGGCGAGGTAATCTCGACGCACGTCATCGCCCGCCCCCACGTCAACATCGATCTCGTTCTGCCGCTCGGCCGCGCCGAACAAGCCCAAGAGGAAATCGGCTGACAGCTCGAGGCATTGCTCAAAGGCGCAGCGATTCCAGCGTCTGATCGCTCATGAGCTGACACACCGAGGAGGTGGACCAGATGCAGCTGGGACGGGTCACCGGGACGCTGGTGTCGAGCCAGAAAGACCCCCTCATGGAGGGGATGAAGTTTCTCGTAGTGCGCACCATCGCTCCCGACAACACCGACACCGGCTCGTACGTCGTTGCCGTCGATGTGGTCGGTGCGGGAGTTGGTGAGGTCGTCATGTATGCGTCCGGGTCTTCGGCGCGTCAGACCACGCTCACCAAGGACAAGCCGTGCGACGCGGTGATCATGGCCATCGTCGACACCTGGGACGTTGACGGGCAGACGCTGTATACGAAGTGAGCCGACCATGCTGAGCGACAGCGAGATTGCCGAGATCATCGACCGGGTCAAGGGCCGGGTCCAGGCCGTCGAGGGCAGAGCCCGCACCGGTCCCTCGCTTGCTGCCGCCGATGCGCAGGCCGCCGGCTCGGTGGAACTCGGGGACGGGATCTTCGATACCATCGACGACGCCGTCGCCGCCGCCAGCCGCGCCTTCATGAGTTACCGCGAGATGGGTCTCGAAGCGAGACGGGTGATCGTGGAGGCAATGCGCTCATCGATGTTGAAGGAGGGAGAGCGGCTCGCCTACCTGGCCAGGGAAGAGACCGGGCTGGGCAGGGCGGAGGACAAGGTGATCAAGAATCGGCTGGTCACCACCAAGACCCCGGGCCCGGAGGATCTCGAGCCCCACGTCGTCACCGGTGACTCGGGCATGGTCGTCACCGAGTACGCCCCGTACGGGGTGATCGGCTCGATCACCCCGACGACGAATCCGACCTCGACCATCATCAACAACTCGATCGCGATCGTGTCGGCAGGCAACGCGGTGACCTTCAACGTCCACCCCAGCGCCAAGGCCGTGTCGGTGGAGAACATCCAGTTGCTCAACCGGGCGATCGCATCCGCGGGGGGGCCGGCCGACCTCATCACCGCCATCGCCGACCCAACGCTGGAGTCGGCGAGGCGGCTCATGGCGCACCCCGATGTGCCTGTCCTCCTCGTCACCGGTGGGCCGGGTGTGGTGCGTGAAGCTCTGTCGATGCCGAAGAAGGCGATCACCGCCGGGCCGGGGAACCCGCCGGCTGTGGTCGACCCAACCGCCGACATCGAGCAGGCGGGCCGCGACATCGTGTCCGGTGGCTCGTTCGACAACAACATCATCTGCACCGATGAGAAGACGACGATCGTGGTCGACACCGTCGCCGATCGGCTGGTCCAGGCGATGACGAGCGCCGGCGCCTACCGGTTGAAAGAGCACGAGCTGCGCCGCATCGAGCGTGTGATCTTCAAGGAGATGGGTGCGCCGAACAAGCCGGGCGTCATCGATACGGCCTGGATCGGCCAGGACGCAGGCAAGATCCTTTCGGAGATCGGAGTCGAGTCGCCCGGCGACGTGCGGCTCCTCATCGCCGAGGTACCCACCGACCACAGCCTGGTGTGGACCGAGCAGATGATGCCGGTGATGCCGGTGACCAGGGTCAAGGACATCGACACCGCTATCGATCTCGCGGTCCGTACCGAACACGGGTTCCGTCACACTGCGTCCATCCACTCGACCAACGTGGACACGATCACCCGCATGGCGAAGGCGATGAACTGCTCGATCTTCGTCGCCAACGGACCGAACTACGCCGGGCTCGGCAGGGGCGGGGAGGGATTCACCTCGTATTCGATCGCAAGCCCCACCGGTGAGGGGATGACCCGGCCTCGAACCTTCTCCAGGATCCGTCGGGTGACCGTTGTCGGGGCACTGCGCATTGTCTGATCCAGCCATCGCCGTTGTCGAAGTGGACTCGATTGCGGTCGGCATCCTTACCGGAGATGCGATGGTCAAAGCATCACCGCTCGGCTCGATCTACACAGGGACCGTCCATCCCGGCCGCTACGTCATCGTCGTCTCCGGCGACACCGCAAGCGTGGAGGTGGCCGTCGACACCGGGTCTTCTGTTGCCGGCGACACCCTCGTCGACCTGGTGTTTCTCCCCGATGTCCACCCACTGGTTGTCGACGCCATCATTTCCGACGCCGACCTGGCCGATTGTCGGGGAGATGCACTCGGCGTGGTGGAGACGGTGACGATCGCCGCCGTCATCGACGCCGCCGATGCCGGTGTCAAGGCAGCCGCCGTCGACGTTCCGGCGGTCCGGCTCGCCGACGGGCTTGGCGGCAAAGGTTACGTTTTGTTCAGTGGCGACCTCGCCGAGGTGGAGGCCGCGGTCGACGCCGCCGTGTCCCGCGGTGAACGCACCGACGCAGAGCTGCGCCACGTCATCATCGCTCAGCTCCACGACGAGATCCGGGACAACCTGGCACGCGAGCTGCGCCTCAACCATCGATTGGCCCGTCGCCCCGAGGAGCGTTGATGCAGTTGGGACGAGTCACAGGGACGGTGGTGGCCACGATCAAAGCCGAAGGCCTCGAGGGCGTGCGTTTTCTCATCGTGCAACCGCTCGACAAGCATCAGGAGCCCGTCGGCGAACCGATCGTCGCTGCCGACGCAGTGCACATGGCGGCACCGGGGGAGCTCGTCTATGTGGTGGCATCCAGGGAGGCGGCGGAGGCCCTGGAGCCGCGGTTCGTCCCGGTCGACCATGCCATCGTCGGGATCGTCGACGAGGTCCACATATGAAGGTCGGGCTCGTTGCAGGGTCGGTGGTGTCGACGATCAGCCACCCCTTCTTCGACGGCAAGCGGTTGCTGCTCTGCGACCTGCTCGACACCCAGGGCGCAGCCGCCGGGTACACGATTGCGGTGGATCGCGTCGACGCAGGGGTCGGGGACACCGTCCTCATCCTCGACGAAGGAAGCTCGGCGAGGCAGTTATTTGGTGTCGAGACCGGTCCGGTGCGAGCGGTGATCATCGGGATCGTCGATGAAGTCGACCTGGCTTCCGGGTAAGGGGTTCCTGCGTTGAGCGTGCCCGGTTGAGACGCCTCATCCCTGTCGCCGTCGCGGTTGCCGTCGTTGCCGCTGGCTGCGCCGGTCAGCCGGAGACCTGTGATGAGGTTGCGGACGAGACCATCGAGTTGATGCAGGCCCTCATCGACGAGGTCGAATCCGAGGTCGGCGAGATGTCGGTTCAGGAGCTCATCGATGAGACCGGCGATGACCTCCCGTCGGTGGCCGCCTTTGAAAGGGACGCCGAAAGGCTGAGCGACCGCGCTTCGGAACTCGGTTGTACCCAGGACCAATTTGATAGGGCGGTTGCCGACCGCACCGATCGGCTGCATGCAACGACTCCGATCGGCCAGTTCCTCGTCAGTGCGATCAAAGGCGGAGGGATCTAGTGGTCCGTCGCGGATTTGATGACGCGGTCTCCTGCCGCGCGAGCCCCGCGACGGCGGAGCTCCCGTGGCCACCGGCTCGGGTCACCAATTGACAGACAGACCACTAGGAGACGCAAGACGCAAGTCGCGAGTTTTCGTCTCTCCCGCGCAGCGGGGGAGACGCGAGCAGGCTACGCCTGCGAGCAGAGGGGGCTTTGGGGGGCGAATTTCCCGCATTGAGTGTTGCCGCGACTCACAGCAGCGCTGCAGCTTCGGCATCCAGAAGCCAGGTGACATCTGAGGCAGCTTCGGCGACCACTCGTGCGGGAAGCTGCTCCTCATCCACCAGGATCCGGCGTATCGTCACCGCCTTGGCTGCGCCGACGACCAGAAACAGGAGGTGGTCCGAATGGTGAAGCAGGGGAGCGGTGGCGGTCAGTCTCCACGTCCCGAACTGGTCGACCCAGTTGGCGACGTAGCCCGCGTCCTTGTGCCCGAGGGCCTCGGTGCCGGGGAACAACGAGGCGGTGTGGCCGTCGTCACCGATGCCGAGCAGCACCACGTCGGGTCCGTCATCGAACTCAGACTCCAGTAACCGCTGGTAGGCGGCCGCCGACTCGCCGGGGTCGGCGAGGGTCGTGTCGGGGGCGATGAGTTGAGCGGGCACATGATTGATCAATGAGCGGCGGGCCATCAGGGCGTTCGACGCCGGGTCGTCTGGCGGAACCCAGCGCTCATCCGGCAGCCAGCAGGTCACATGGCTCCAATCGAGCGACCGCTGGCTCAGCGCCTGGTAGGTGGGCGCCGGGGTCGAACCACCGGCGAGGCCGAACGTAACGGGGGCAACCGCCAGGAGCTCGGCCAGGTGATCGGCGGCAGCCTCGGCGAGGTCCTCGGGCGTGGCGTGGACGTCGATACGCATCATCGGGCAAACTAGCGGCATGAAGATCGCTTACGACGGAGGCACCGTCGCCGGCAACGTGCGCGGCGATGCTGGGCCGGTCGGCGTGCTGCTCGCCCACGGCGCCGGTGCCGGCCAGGATCACCCATGGATGACGACGGTTGCCGACGGGCTTGCCGCAGAAGGCCTGTGCGTGATGACCTTCAACTACCGCTACACCGAGGCGGGGCGGAAGTCGCCAGATCGCCTCCCCACGTTGCTCGAGGTGCACCGCGCAGCCGCCGAGGCACTCGCCGAGCGTTGCGAACGGGTCGTCCTGGCCGGCAAATCGATGGGTGGTCGCGTTGGCTCCCACCTCGCTGGTGACGAGGGATGGCCTAGCGCCGGTCTCGTCTACTACGGGTATCCGATGGTGGCGATAGGAAAGACCGAGCCCCGCCCCACCGATCACTTGGAACGCATCGGGGCGCCGCAGTTGTTCTTTTCCGGGACCAGAGACCGGCTCGGCCCAACCGAACTCATCGAAACGGTGGCGTCGTCGCTGTCCGATGCCACGGTGATCGTGGTCGAAGATGGCGACCACTCGTTCCGGGTTCCGAAGCGGGCCGAGAAGAGCAACGAGCAGGTTCTGGGTGGGATCGTCCACAACACCGCGGCGTGGATCGAGGAGCGGATCTAGAGCGCGCACCGATGGGTGACCAGTCGTCTCGACAGAAGTGGGGCCATTTTCCCGCTCTTGCTGCTTCGCAGCGGGCCGCTCGGGCCCCGGCTCAGCGGATTCTTTTCTTCACCAAAAGCCACATCGCGTCTCATCCGCTTCGCCTTCGGTTTCCCGCTCTTGGCTACGGGCCACATCGGGCCACGGCTCCGCAAAATCGCCTTCGGCGACAGAGATCGGATCGTGCCCTATTTGCGGAGCCTCTTGGCCGCTACCGACCAGGTAGGAGGTATCGGCCGGAGCGGACCTTGCCCTTGGCGGCCTCCAAGATCCAGATCGACCCCTTCTTCCACTCCATCGGCCCATCGAGGTCGACCCCGTCGCCAGCCAGGGAGCCGATCACGGATTCGATCAGCTCCCCATGCGTCGAGAGCAGCACCGACTCGCCGTTGAGTTCCTTGATCAGCTTGAACACATCCTTGGCGCTGGCGTCGACCCGCAGCCGCCGCTCGGTTTCGATCGGCAGTCGGATGGAGAAGCTCAACGGCCTGGCGGTCTGGACGCAGCGCTGGGCCTCGGATGACAGGAGCCTTGTGATCGGATGACCGTCAAGACTGGCGGCGAGTCGGATCGACTGCTTCCGTCCCCGCTTGTCCAATGGCCTCTTCCTGTCCTTCCCCCGCCACTTCGCCTTGTCCCCTGCACTGCCGTGGCGGGCGAGGTAAATAGTGGCCCGGGTCGGGTCGTCGACGAGCCCGTTTGCCCGGTCCAGGACGTTCCGGTCCGCCTCATAATCCAGCCGTTTCCGCGCCTTGCCAGTGGTGAGCCAGGCCACCTCATCGACCTCGGCGTTCGGTTTGAACTTCTCGGTGACCGTCTCCATGAGCCACCACCGCACGACCTTCCGGTTTCCCTGTGCGGTGGCGTACCCAATGGACCCGACGTCGACCGGCCGATTGGCTCGCACCCCTGTCTCCTCGCGAACTTCGCGCAGCGCCGCCTCCAGGTACCCCTCGCGGCGGGCGAGCTTGCCCTTGGGAAGCGTCCAGTCGTCGTAGCGGGGACGGTGGACGAGCAGGAATTCGCTCTTGCCGTTGTCCCGGCGGTGCACCACGCCGCCACCGGCCTTGATCGATGCTTTGAACTGTTTGGCGCTCACGGAGCCGTGCCCGGCTGGTTCTGCGATCGCTCGACGGCGAGTTCCTGGAGACGTTGGTGGCTGTGGATGGCCTCCACCGTCGGGACCTTTGTCCATGACCCGTCCGGTTCTCCCTTCCAGGCGAGCGTGTCGTCCTCTGACTCCACTTCGATGATCTCCTCGAGCCGTTCCTTGAGCCGCACATCGGTGACCGGTACCAGTGCCTCCACGCGTCCGTCGAGATTGCGCTGCATCAGATCGGCGGAGCCGATGTAGTAGACCGCATCACCCCCGGGATGGCCGAAGCGGTAAATCCGAGAGTGCTCCAGATAGCGGCCGACGATCGAGCGGAGGGTGATGTTTTCGGACAGCCCCTCGACGCCGGCACGGATCGAGCAATTCCCCCTGACGATGAGATCGATGCGGGTCCCCCGTCCCGACGCCGCGTACAGCTCGTCGATCATGTCAGGGTCGATGCCGATCCTTATGCCCAGCATGGGGATGCTCATGGGCCTGTGTCCCTTCTCAACTTCAAATTGGGGTTGATGGTGCCTACAAGGTACGCCTTCAGACCCTTCCCTTGCAAGGCACTCACAA